>DATKAO010000248.1 GCA_035498015.1 Myxococcota bacterium | reverse complement strand
CGCGCGCCCCGAAGCGCGCCGGCTCTACGAGGGCCTGTGCGAGAAGAACCGCGCCGTGCGGCTGCGCAAGGTGCGCGGCGCCATGTTCCGCATGTCGCCCACGCCGGCCGCGGCCTGGCGCTGGGCGCGCGCGGCGCTGCGCGGCGTCTAGGGCGGGATCTCCCGCCCGCGCACGCGGATCGCGTCGAGCGCGGCGGCCGGGTTGCGCTGGACCTCGGCCACGAGGTGCGCGCGCGCGTTCTGACCCGCGTCGAGCTGGCGCGGCGCGATCGCGGCCGCCGAGTCGTCGTAGATGCGCACGTCGAGCACACGCGCGTCGAGATTGCGCTCCCGCACGTCGCGCGCGAGCGCCTCGAGGCTCGCGTCGGACTGACCCGGGGAGACCGCCAGCACGAACGCGCGGCGCTCTCCGGGCGACGAGCTGTGCTCGTCCTCGTCCCACGCGCCCAGGAGCTGGTGCGGCTCGCGACTCAGCGGTTTGCTCACGAGCTTCTCGAACACCGGGTAGTCCGCCGCATATCTCACGGCGGCCGGGGCCGGCGCTTGCGACGAGTCCTCCGCCTTCGGCGCCGGTGCCAGGGCGGGCGGGAGCTCACGGACCGCGGCGGCGGCCTGCTCCGGCGGGCGCGTGTAGGTATCGACGGCCTGGACGTCGGCCACGGGGGTCTCGGGCCCCGGCGCCGGGCGCAAGACGAGCAGCGCTGCGCCGGCACCGGCGCAGGCGAGGCCCACGGCGATCCCGCCCGCGAATGCACCTCCGCGCCCAGCGGCCATCCCTGCCTCCCCGTGTGGGGAGGTCCGCTCAGTGGAAGAGCGTCGCTCCCAGCACGTCCTGGCCGTTGTTGATCTGTGCGGCCGTAGATAGTGCATCGAGCTGCTGTCCGAAGTCACCTGACTGGATCTCGGAGATGATCTGCCCGATCGCGCCCGCGACCGTGCCGTCCGCGCTCCCGTCGCCGTCCTCGTCGAGCTGCGTGCCCAGGAACAGGCGGCATTTCGTGTTGGCCGGGAACAGGTCGCCCGCAGCCACGTTCAACAGCAGCGCCGCGAGCTCCTTCTTGGCCTTCTTCTTCACGTCGAGAATGCCGCTGAAGATGAGTGACCCGACAAGGTCGTTCTTGCTGGTGAAGAAGCCGCCCGACAGGTCCACCGCGCGCTGCTTGATCTGCTCGAGCTGCGAGCCCGGGAAGTCGGCCAGGAAGAAGATCCAGCCGGTGTTGCGCAGCACCCAGTAGGTGCTCGTGCACGGGCAGGCCTGCGGCACGCCCGAGGGCACGAGCGCCGCGCCCGCGCCCGAGAACGCAGTCACCTGCAGGTTCACGATGCCCGAGCCCGGCTGGTAGGGAGACACGATGAAGACCGGCAGGCTGGTGTCTCCCAGCGAGAGCGCGCCGTCGGCGAACGCGGCGGTCACGTTGTTCGCGGGCGAGCTCGAGTCCACCGTCACGCTCACCGGCGCCACGCCCGGGCCGCCCGTGAGATAGCCGGCGCTCGAGACGAAGGCCGCGCTCGCCACCTCTACGCGCATGTTCAGCAGCGACAGGTTGGGGATCGCCTCGTCGGAGAAAGTCACCGTGTACACGTAGGTGAAGCTGCCCTTCACGGGCTTGGGGTTCGCGCAGTTGTCCGGCGCGAAGACTTCGTAGTCGACTTCGAAGGACCAGAAGTTCCCGGTCAGCGAGTCATTGATCGTGACGTTGCCCGCACCGACGCTGTCGGGGTCGCACTTCGGGTTGGCGTGCCACCAGCCGCCGGCCTGCGCGGCGCCCGGCAACAGCCCGGCGAGCGCCACGACGGCCAGCCACGCGAAGAGCCGCAGCCTCATGGAGATTCCGCGCGTCGGCGCAGCCCCGAGAGGCCGCCGAGCCAGAGGCCCAGGAGCGCGAGCGCCGCCGGCTCGGGCACCTGGTACGACTTCGTGGTCACGAAGCCGTTGTCGAAGTTCACCGAGCCGAAGTAGCCGGTGGGCACGGCCGAGACGAAGGTCACCACCAGCTGCTTGCTCGACTGACCCGCGAGCACGGGCGTCGTGAAGTCGAACTGCGCCTGGGTGCCGCCGCCGCCCACGCTGGCCGTGCCGCCGGTGCCCGTGCTGCCGGCGAACGACGCGCCGGAGACGAAGTCGTACGTGGTCGGCGCGGACAGGCTGTTCAGCAGCATGCCCAGGTCGACGCCCGTGACCGAGCCCGTGACGACGCTGAGCTGGAACGTGGCGGTGTTGCCCACGATCGAGAGCGCGGTCACGTCTGCCGAGAGCGACCCGCCCGGCGCGCTCGCCCCGCGTACCTCGGAGACTGGATTCGGATTGATCAGACCGGCTCGGGCGGAGCCTGCAACGAGCGAGAACAGCCCTAGAACGAGCACCCGCGAGATCCTGCGCATCGGAAAATCCCTCCCTCGAAAACTCACCGACGAGCTCGCATCCGAGTGATGCGGTCGCAGCGTAAACCACCCAGCAAGCCCGATGGAAGGATTTTCTGTCTTCGCGCTTTACAATTTCATTCCTGACTCTCAGGTCAGATACGCAAGTCGCGCGGTCATCTCGCCGCCGCCGGGCGCGATCAGCCGGCGGAAGGGGTCAGGAGCTCGAGGAACAGATCGAGCACCCGGTGCATGGCCTCCGGCACTTCGCGCGCGCCCACGCCCCACTGCGGGAAGTGGCCGTCCACGTACATGCGCGCCAGCCCGTAGGAGAGGGCCTTGGCCATCAGCTCGAGCGCTGCGGGATCCGCGCGCCGGATCTGCCCGCGCGCCTGGCCGTCGGCCACGATCTCCTGCATGAGCGCGCGGATCGCGTCGTTGTCGCGCGGCAGGGACTCACTGCCGTCGAAGTCGATCAGGCTGCGCGTCGCCAGCACGCGGAACTGCGCCGGGTGGCGCGTGGCCCAGCGCAGGTAGGCGTGGCCGAGCGCCAGGTAGCGCGCGCGCGAGTCACTCGGCTCGACGGCGGCCTGGGCGCGCGCGATCTCGTCGAGGAAGCGCCGCATGGCGCGCTCCGCGACCCCGGTCATGAGCGCGCTGCGGCTGGCGAAGTGGCGGAAGGGCGCGCCCGGCGAGACGCCGGCGCGGCGCGCGGCTTCGCGCACGGTGACCGACTCCGGGCCCTGCTCTTCGAGCATGCGCTCCGCGGCTTCCAGCAGCGCTTCGCGCAGCCGGCCGTGGTGATAGGAGCGCCGCCGGGCGGGCGAGCGGCGGCGCGGGCGCGCGGCGGGCTTGGCCATGGTCCTCCTCGTAGCAGCGCCCGGGCCCGAATGCAATCAGTGATTATTTCATTGACCCGACCCGTCCCAGGAGTGTAATCAATGCTTTCATCGGAGGAGCCATGAGCCAGCGCGCGATCGCGCTCCTGCTGTGCGCCTTTGGCTTTGCGACGGCGGCGCGCGCCGCCGATCTCGAGGGCACCTGGCGCACGCAGAGCGGGAACCTCGAGGTCGAGATCGAGCCGTGCGGCGCCGCGCTGTGCGGCACGGTGGTGCGCGTGCTGTCGAACGCCTCGATGGCGCACCCGGGGCAGAGCATGGCGGCGGGCCAGCCGGGCCTCGGCCTTTTGCTGCTGTCGAACTTCCTGCCCGCCGGCGACGGGACCTGGGAGGGCTTCATCTACGACCGCGAGGCCGTGCAGACCTACCGCTGCAACCTCGCGCTCGACGCACAGGGCCGGCTGGTCGTGCTCGGCTACCTCGGCTACCACGCGCTGGGCAAGAGTCAGGTCTGGACGCGAGTCAGCGGCGACGGCGCCTCGGCCGCGGGTCCGCCCGCGCCCGAGTTCGCGGGCATCGAGCGCTGGCTGAACTCCGAACCGCTCACGCTCGCCGGGCTGCGCGGCAAGGTGGTGCTGGTGGATTTCTGGACCCTGGCCTGCGGCAACTGCATCGCCACCTTGCCCCACGTGTCGAAGTGGCACGAGCGCTACCGCGCGCAGGGCCTGGTGGTGGTCGGCGTGCACACGCCCGAGACACCCGACGAGGCCAAGCCCGACGCGATCGCCGACGCGGTGAAGCGCTTCGGCATCCGCTATCCGGTCGCCGAGGACACCACTTACGCCACCTGGAAGGCCTACGGCAACCAGGCCTGGCCCGCGGTGTATCTCATCGACCAGCGCGGGCGGATCGCGGGCAGCTGGGTGGGCGAGGGCTCCTACTACGCGATCGAGTCCGCCATCCGCACGCTGCTCGAACCGCCGAAGGCCGCCGAGTCAGCCGCGAACCAGCTGCGCTAGCGCGAGCGCCACGCCCGCGAGAGCCAGCGCCAGCCCGGCCGCGCGGTCACTCCACGCGCTCGCGGGGCCCAGCTTCTCGAACAGCACGAACAGCGACAGACCCGCGATCCACGGCAGGCTCATGACTCCGCCCGCGAACAAGAGCGCCATGAGCGCCCAGCAGCAGCCCACGCAGTACACGCCGTGCTCGGCGCCCAGGCGCAGCGCGCCGAGCGTGCCCGGGCGCCAGCGCTCGACGAGGAACGCCGCCGGCGTCCGGCAGCGCGTGAGACACGAGCGCTTGGCCGGGCTCCACTGGTACGCGCCGGCCACGACCAAGAGCGCCGCGGCGAGCCAGGGGCTCGCGGCTTCCATCATGGGAGTCACGAGCGCGCTCTTCGCAAGCTCGCGCTGGACCAGCGTCGCCGCCGCGCTGAACGCCGCCCAGGCCACGAGGTAGCCCGCGGCAAACAGGTGCGCGCGCAGCACGGGGTGCTCGGGCTCGGCCCCGCTGCGCGCGACGCGCGCGTAGATCAGCACCGCCGGCGCGGCCGACGGCAGCATCATGCCGACCATCATCGCGATCCACATGGCGAAGATCAGCAGCGTGTAAGTCGTGTCCCAGGTCGCGCGCATCATCCACGCCGACGGGCCGCTCATGTCGCCGTACATGTCGAGCGACGCGCGCGCGAGCCAGATCCACACGGGGGCGAGCACGAGCGCGAGCCCCGCCACGACCTGAACCCGGTCGCGGCGCAGCGCCCGCTCGAGCGCGGTCAGCGCACTAGCCCGTGCGTGCTCCAATGGATGTTCGCCACGTGCGCGTGCGTGTCGTCGAAGGTGAGCTCGACGGGCGAGCTCTGGTCGGTGCGGCAGCGGCCGGTCACGAACTCGGCCTCGGTGAACTCCATGGCCGTGGGCAGTGAGATCGACACGCGGTGCACCGCGCCGGTGACCGGGTTCTTGATCGGCGTCGCCTCGGCGTCGATCAGCCCCGGAATGCGCACGCGCGCGCGGCCCGCGGGCACGTCGATCGACAGGTCGATCGGCTTATAGATCGTGGGCAGCTGCTTCGTGATCATCGACGAGAACACCTGGGTGATCAGCGTCCCGGGGTCGGTCTCGCGCCCCTGACCGATGGCCTCGAGCGCGGCGCGCTGCTTGGCGTCGGCGCTCTCCTCGACCACGATCACGCACGTGCCCTCGCCCATGTGGATCGGGCCGGGCCACGCGGCGAGAAACCCGAAGCGCAGGCCGTCGATCGAGGTGTCGCCGAAGTGACCCCGCTCGACCTGGAAGAAGCTGTGCGCCCGGCAGTTCCCGTGGGTGGGCAGCGAGTTGAACTGACACGGGCAGCCGGTGGCGCAGTTGCAGTGCCCGTACTCCGTGCCCTTCAGGGTCCACTCGACGAACGCCATGGCCCGCGATGCTAGCACGGGTATCCTCGCCGGCCGGGGGAGGGAACATGGCGATCGACGCGTCGCTGGCGGGGCTCTGCGACTTCGCCGCCCTGGCGCGCTGGATGGACGCGCAGGGTCTTCCGGGCGGCGAGCTGGACGAGGTCTCGCCGATCGCCGGCGGCACGCAGAACGTGTTGCTGCGCTTCCGCCGGGGCGGCCGCGAGTACGTGCTGCGCCGGCCGCCGCTCCACCCGCGCCCCAAGAGCAACGACGCCCTGCGCCGCGAGGGCCAGGTCCTGGCGGCGCTGGCAGGCTCGCCGGTCCCACACCCGCGCTTCATCGCCGGCTGCTTCGACGCCTCGCTGATGGGCGGGTACGTCTTCTACCTGATGGAGCCGGTCGAGGGCTTCAACCCGATGACGGGGCTCCTCCCGCTGCACGCGGGCGACGCGCGCGTGCGCCACGCCATGGGGCTCGAGGCGGCGGACGCGATCGCGCACCTGGCGCGCGTGGATCCGCTGGCGGTCGGCCTGGCGCAGCTCGGGCGTCCCGAGGGCTTCCTGGAGCGGCAAGTGACTCGCTGGCTCTCCGAGCTCGAGTCCTACTCGCGCCACGCCGGCTACCCGGGGCCCGACATCCCGGGGCTCGCCGAGGTCGCGGCCTGGCTCGAGCGCAACCGGCCCCCGCTCTCGCGCGCCGGGATCCTGCACGGTGACTACCACCTGGCGAACGTGATGTACGCGCGTGACTCAGCCCGGCTGGCGGCGGTGGTCGACTGGGAGATGTGCACGCTGGGCGATCCGCTGCTCGACCTGGGCTGGCTCATCGCGACCTGGCCCGAGCGCGAGGGCTTCGCGATCGGGCCGATGGCCGCCCTGGCCGCGCTCGACGGCTGGCCGACGCCCGAAGAGCTCGCGGCGCGCTACGCCGCGACCTCGGGCCACGACGTGACTGCGCTGCCCTGGTACGTGGTGCTGGCGTCGTTCAAGCTCGGCATCGTGCTCGAGGGCACGCACGCGCGCGCCTTCGCCGGCAAGGCACCCAAGGCCATGGGTGACTTCCTGCACGCGGTCACGCTCGCGCTGTTCCGGCGCGCGCGCGAGCGGATCGCGGCCGCCTAGGCCGCCGGGCGGCGCTTGCGGTCGTAGCCCTCGAGATACCTGGGCAGCGACGTGCCGGCGGCGAGCAGCGGGTCGCGCAGCGGCGGCCCGTAGCGCGTCTCGATCGGAATCAGTCCCGCCCAGGCGTCGAGGTGCAGGTCCTCTGCGTCGTCGACCACGCCGTGCGCGCGCACCTTGGCCGAGCCTTCCGCGATCGGCACGCGCAGCACGAGCGTGCGCAGCAGCTCCTCGCGGTTGGGCTGCCGGATCTCCTTCCAGCGCCCGGCGGCCACGTGCTCGATCAGCGCCTCGAGCGCGGCCATCTTGTCGGCCGGGTCGCTGACTTCCTCGGCCTGCCCGTACAGGATGACGGAGCGGTAGTTCACCGAGTGATGGAAGGCCGAGCGCGCCATGACCAGCGCGTCGACGTGAGTGACCGAGATGCAGGCGTCGTTGCCGGGCGTGCGCAGCGCCCGCAGCGCGCGATTCGAGGTGGCGCCGTGCAGCACGAGCGAGTCACCGGCGCGCGCGTACACCGTCGGGATCAGGCAGGCCTTGCCCTGGAACACGAACGACACGTGGCACACGAAGCCCTCGTCGAGGATGGCGTTCACGAGCTCGCGGTCGAAGCTGCCGCGGTCGGCGAGGCGCTTCAGCTTCGTACGGGGGGTGACGGCGAGCTGGCTCATGTCGGGCTCCTGTTCTCCTGGGGCGTAGCAGCCTTGATTTTTGTTACAGAACATATAGAGTTATGTTCTGTCACATCATATCACAGGCGGGAACGCCGTCCAGATCGCCGAGAGCGTGGAGGCGGCGGTGCGCGAGGGCGCGCTCGGGCCGGGCGCTCAGCTGCCGACCGTGCGCGCGCTCGCGGCGCGGCTGCGCCTGAGTCCCACGACCGTCGCCGCCGCCTACCGCAGCCTGCGCCAGCGCGGGCTCGTGATCGCGGCCGGCCGCCGCGGCTCCGCGGTGAGTCACCACCCGCCGATCGCCAGCCACCGGGCGCCCGCCGTGCCGAAGAACGCGCGCGACCTGGCCGCCGGGAACCCCGACCCCGCGCTCCTGCCGCCGCTCGGGCCGGCGCTCGCGGCGATCGATCCATCGCCGGTGCTGTACGGCGGCGAGGTGTGCGAGCCCGAGCTCCTGCGCCTGGCCAAGGCCGGGCTGGCCCGGGACGGCGTGCCGGTCGAGGCGGTCACGATCGTGAGCGGCGCGCTCGACGGCATCGAGCGCGCCCTGGGCGCGTGGCTGCGGCCCGGTGACCGCGTGGCCGTCGAGGACCCGGGCTTCCCGGCGGTGTTCCACCTGCTCTCGGCGCTGGGGCTCGGCGCGGTGCCGGTGGGGGTCGACGACTCGGGCCCGCTGCCGCGCGACGTGGCGCGCGCGCTCGACTCGGGTGTCTCGGCGCTCGTGGTGACCACACGCGCGCAGAACCCGTTCGGCTCGGCGCTCGACGAGCGGCGCGCGCGCGAGCTGCGCGCGCTCCTGCGCGCCCATCCCGACGTGCTCGTGCTCGAGGACGACCACGGCTGGCTGGTGGCCGGCGCGCCCGCCCATACGCTGTGCGCCCCGCCCGCGGCGCGCTGGGCGGTGGTGCGCTCGGTCGCGAAGTCTCTCGGCCCCGACCTGCGCCTGGCCTTCCTGGCGGGTGACCCAGCGACGGTGGCGCGCGTCGAGGGCCGGCTCAGCCTGGGCATCCGCTGGGTGAGTCACCTCTTGCAGCGCACGGTGGCGGCCCAGCTGCGCGACCGCGGCGTGGCCAGGCGCCTGCGCCAGGCCGAGCGCACCTACACCGAACGGCGTAGCGCGTTGGTCGACGCCCTGGCTGCCGTTGGCGTGCCCGCCTTCGGGCGCTCGGGCCTGAACGTGTGGGTGCCCGTGCCCGACGAGGAGGCGGCGGCGCAGGCGCTCCTGGCCGGGGGCTTCGCGGTGCTGACCGGCGCGCGCTTCCGCATCAAGAGCCCGCCGGCGATCCGCATCACGACCGCTGCGCTCGATCCGGCCGAGGCGCCCGCGCTGGCCGAGACGCTGGCGCGCGCGCTGCGTCCGGCGGGCCGCAGTCAGTCCGCCTGAAGTCGGCTCAGAAGAGCGAGCCCCGGTAGACCGGCGTGGCCGGGCCCGTCATGCGCACGTTCCAGTCGGCCGCGACCTCGATGCGCAGCGAGCCACCCGGCATGCGCACCTCGAGCTTGCGGTCGGCCAGGCCCTGGCGCACGGCCGCGGCCGCCACCGCGCAGGCCGAGCTGCCCGACGCGCGCGTCTCGCCGGCGCCGCGCTCCCAGATCAAGGCCTCGATCCGGTCGCGCGCGCGCACGCACGCCAGCTGCACGTTCGTGCGCTTCTGGAAGATCGGGTGTGTCTCGAGCTGCGGGCCGATGCTGCGCAGCACCTCGGGCTGCAGGTGGGTCACGAAGCGCACGCAGTGCGGATTGCCCAGGGAGACACAAGTGACCCGCAGGTCGGCCGAGCCCACGCGCAGCGGCTCGTCGACCACTTCGCGCGCCGGGCCCAGCATCGAGAGGTCGGTGCTGCGGAACGACGCGCGGCCCATGTCGACGCGGATCGAGCGCACCTCGCCGTTCGCGACCGCGAGCCGCGCCGTGACTGGCCCGCCGGGCGTGTGGATCTCGAGCTCCTTGGCGCGCACGTAGCGCAGGTCCCAGAGGAAGCGCGCGAAGATGCGCACGCCGTTCCCGCTCTTCTCGGCCTCGGAGCCGTCGGGGTTCCAGATGCGCAGGGCGAGCTCGCCGCGCCGCGGGCGGTGCAGCGCGAGGATGCCGTCGGAGCCGATGCCCGTGTGCCGGTCGCACAGCTCGCGCACGCGCTCCGGACTGAGTCGCGGGCGGAGCGCGTCGCCGTCGACCACGACGTAGTCGTTGCCCAGCGCGTGATACTTCGCGAACTCACGGCGGCCCAGGGGCATGCCCCCAGGTTAGCCGGTCTACACCGGCTGTTGTTGGGTGAGACAGTGCACGGCGCCCAGCCCGCGCACGAGCGCCCGCGAGGGGATGCCCACGACCGTCCGGTCGGGAAACAGCGGCCGCAGCGCGTCCAGGGCCACCCGGTCGCTGGGCGCCCCGAAGGTCGGCACCAGCACCTCGCGGTTGGCCACGTAGAAGTTCGCGTAGCTGGCGGGCAGGCGGTCGGGGCCGGCTCGCACGGCGGGCGGCATGGGCAGGTCGATCACCTCGAGGCGGCGGCCCGCGGCGTCGCGCGCGGCGCGCAGCGCGGCCCCGCAGGCTTCCAGCGCGGCGTGGTTGGGGTCGGCCGGGTCGGGCTCGCGCGCGCACACCACCACCCCCGGAGACACGAAGCGCGCCAGGTCGTCGATGTGGCCGTCGGTGTCGTCGCCCTCGATGCCGTCGCCCAGCCAGACCACGTGGCGGATGCCCAGTAACTCCGCCAGGCGCTTCTCCAGCGCCTCGCGCGAGATGCCCGGGTTGCGCTTCGGGTCGAGCAGCGTGGGCTCGGTCGCGAGCAGCGTGCCCTCGCCGTCGACCTCGAGCGCGCCGCCTTCGATCACCAGCCCCGGCCGCTCGCAGGCGACACCGGCCAGTGTCGCGACGCGCGCGGCCACGGCGTCGTCGCGGTCCCAGGGCGCGTACTTCCCGCCCCAGGCGTTGAAGGTCCAGTCGAGCGCCAGCAGCCCGCGCGCGCCGTCGCGCACGAAGGTCGGGCCGATGTCGCGCATCCACACGTCGTCGGTGCGGATCACGTGCAGGCGCAGCGAGCCTTGGCGCAACAGCCCGCCGAGGCGCTCGCCCAGGAGCTGCGCGTGTGACTCGGTCTGCGCGACCAGCTCCACGCGCTCGGAGCGCGCCAGCGCCCGCACCAGCGTCTCGAACTCGCGCTCGGCGTCGGCGAGACAGCCGGGCCAGGTGGTCTCGGCGTGCGGCCACGCGACCCAGGTGGCCGCGTGCGGCTCCCACTCCGCCGGCATGCGCAGCGCGCGCACGTCAGCGCCGGAAGCGCGCGAGCAGGTCGCCGTAGGCGTCGACCCGGCGATCGCGCAGGAAGGGCCAGCCGCGGCGCTGGGTCTCGACGCGGCGCAGGTCGCACTCGACCACCAGCACCTCCTCGGCCGAGTCACTCCCCTGGGCCAGCACGCGGCCCTGGGGATCGGACACGAACGAGGTGCCCCAGAAGCGCACGCCGCCCTCGCGGCCCACGCGGTTGGCGGCGCACACGAACACGCCGTTGGCGATCGCGTGGCCGCGCTGCACGGTCTGCCACGACTCGCGCATGGCCTGGTTCTCGGCGTCGGACTCGCCATCGAGATAGCCGATCGCGGTCGGATAGAAGAGCAGCTCGGCGCCGTCGAGCGCGAGCAGCCGCGCCGCCTCCGGGAACCATTGGTCCCAGCAGATCAGCACGCCGATGCGGCCGGCCGAGGTGTCGATGGCGTGGAAGCCGACGTCGCCCGGTGCGAAGTAGAACTTCTCGTAGAACATCGGGTCGTCGGGGATGTGCATCTTGCGGTAGTGCGCGAGCTGCGTGCCGTCGCGCTCGAAGACCACGGCCGAGTTGTGATACAGCCCGGCCGCGCGCTTCTCGAACAGCGGCACGATCAGCACCGTGCCGGTGTCGGCCGCGAGCTTCGACATGCGCTCGGTGGTGGGGCCGGGGATGGTCTCGGCCAGGTCGAAGAGCGTCGCGTCCTCGACCTGCGGGAAGTAGTGCGTGCGGAACAGCTCCTGGAGACACACGAGCTGGGCGCCGCGGCTGGCCGCCTCGCGCACCGCCGACTCGGCGCGCGCGAGGTTCTTCTCGAGGTCGTCGCCGACCGCCTGCTGCACGAGGCCGATGCGCCGGATCGAGCTCACGTCTTTCTTCGCGCGGCCTTCCCGCCCTCGGGCTTGGGGCCGGCGGCCTTGCGCGCGCCGGGTGCGCGGGCGCCCTTGGCGGCGGCCTTGCGCTTGCGCGGCGCAGCCTCGGCGGGCGCGCCCTCCGCGGCCGGCGCCGCGGCGGCTTCGGCCGAGTCAGTCGCCGCCGGCTCGGCCGGCGCTCCCTTCTCGCGCTTCTGGCGCGGCTGGAACTCGAAGCCGTGCCGGCCGTTCTCCTTCAGGAACAGCATGGCCGAGAAGGGCCGGCCGAAGCGCGATGTGAAGTCGGTCAAGAGCTCGGTCTTCTTGTTCGCGCCGATGAACTGCAGCGCCTCGTCGCGCGTGATCTCGCGCTTGCACACCGTGCGCGGCAGCAGGAACGGACAGGGTTTGTCCTCGTCGGGCACCTTGTAGCGCTTGCGGCGCTTGGCGTCCTTGGGCTGGGTGGCCTCGAAGGCGCGCGCCTTCTCGAGGTTCTCGGCCGTCTTGGCGATGCCCGCCTGGCACTGGAAGTGAGTCGGTGTCTCGACCACCTGCGAGCCGCAGCCCATCGGGCAAGGACCCAGCGGCTCGTCGTCGACCTCGTACTCGACCGCCTCGGTGACCCGCTCGCCCGCGCTGCCGGCGACGCCATGGATCACGACCTCGCCGTCTTCCAGCGTGAGTCGCGCGTTGTAGGTGCGGCCGTCGCGCGCCGCGAAGCCCTCGAGCTCGTCGGTCTCGCCCTTCTCGAGCAGGATCTTCACGGTCTGGCGGTCCATGTAGCGCCCCGACTTGTCCTTCCAGATGCGGAAGCGGCAGTCCGTCTCCTCGGTCGCGCCCGGCACTTCGAGACAGCGGTAGAACCAGGAGCGCTCGAACACCGGCCGGCTGCACAGCGGGCACTTGCCGAGTGACTCCTCGTCGGGATAGAGGTCCTCGTACTGGAACGAGACCGCGATGTCGACGATCTGCTTGGTGTAGTCGACGATCTCGTCCATGAACTGCTGGGCGGTCATCGAGCGGCGCTCGACGCGGCGCAGGTCGTACTCGAGCTCGCCCGTGAGCGCGGCCGAGGCCAGGCGGTCGATCTTGATCCGGCGCAGCACGTCGACCAGCCGGATGCCCTTCACCGTCGGGCGGAGTGACTTGCCGGCGCGCACGAGATAGCCCTTCGCGATCAGGTTCTCGATCACGTCGGCGCGCGTCGCCGGGGTGCCGATGCCCTTCTCGGAGATGGCCGCGGCGATCTCCTCGTCTTCGATGTCCTGGCCCGCGGACTCCATGAGCGACAGCAGCCGCGCTTCGGTGATGCGCGCGAGCGGCTTGGTCTTCTCGGCCGCCAGCTCCACGTCGTGCGTGCGCACGGCGACGCCCTCGGCCTCGTCCCGGCCCGCGACCAGCGGCGGCAGGGCCTGGTCTTCCTGCTCGGTCTGGCCGATCACGGCGCGCCAGCCGGGCTCGTCGAGCGTGCGCGCGCGCGAGCGGAACGACTCACCCTCGACCACGGTCGTGCGCTCGACGCGCGTCCAGACCGCGGCGGGATGGAAGTTCGCCAGGAAGCGCCGCGCCACCAGATCGTACAGGCGCGCGTCGTCGCCGGAGAGACCCGGGTCGGGCAGCTTGCCCGTGGGGATGATCGCGAAGTGGTCCGAGACCTTCGTGTCGTCGAACGTGCGCTCGACGTTCTCGAGCCCGTGCTCGACCAGCGCCCCGGCCTCGGCCTGGAACGGCCCGTCGGCCGAGAAGGTGCGCAGGATCTCGTCGACCCCCGCGCGGTAGTCGTTCGGCAGACAGCGTGAGTCGGTGCGCGGGTAGGTCAGCAGCTTGTGCGCCTCGTAGCAGCGCTGCGCGGCGTTGAGCGTGCGGCGCGCCGACCAGCCAAAGCGCCGGTTGCCCTCGCGCTGCAGGCTGGTCAGGTCGAACAGCGGCGGCGCGGTCTCCCGGCTCGGCTTGCGCGTCTCAGCGGCCGCGCCCGGCTTGCCGGTCACTTTCTCCAGCAGCCGGTTGGCGCGCTCGTGGTCGAAGATGCGGTCGTCGCGCAGCTCGCGCTCTTCGCCCTCGGGCGCGCTGAACGACGGGTCGAACCAGGTGCCCAGATACTCGAGCCCGTCGACCTGGAACTTCGCGTTGAGCTGCCAGTAAGGCCGCGGCACGTGCGCCAGCACCTCGAGCTCGCGGTCGACCACGATCGCGAGCGTCGGCGTCTGCACGCGGCCCGCCGACCACGCCGTCTTCTCCTTGCGGCCCTTCAGCCGGCGAGTGAGTGCGCGCGTGGCGTTCATGCCGATCAGCCAGTCGGAGCGCGAGCGGCACGAGGCCGCGGCGCCCAGGCCGTCGTACTGCGCGCCGTCGACCAGCGTGCGGAAGCCGTTGCGGATCGCGTCCTGGGTCATCGACTGGAGCCACAGGCGCCGCGTGGGCTTGTCGCTCTCCAGGTACTCGAGGATCTCGCGGAAGATCAGCTCGCCCTCGCGCCCCGCGTCGCAGGCGTTCACGACGCCGTCCACGTCTTTGCGCGCGAGCAGCTTCTTGATCGTGCGGATGCGCTCGGACTGCCCCTGCTTCTGCTTCAGCTTGAACTCGCCGGGCAGGATCGGGAGCGTGTCGAGCGTCCAGCGCTTGTACTGGGGGTCGACGTCTTCGGGCGAGAGCAGCTCGACGATGTGGCCGACCGAGAAGGTCACGACGTAGTCGTCGGACTCCCAGTAGCCGTCGTGCTCCGTGAACCCGCCCAGCGCTGCGACGATGTCGCGCGCCACGCTCGGCTTCTCCGTGATGACCAGCGATTTCGCCAACGTCTCTCCCGACTGCGGAGTCGCCCCTATTAGCCCCCGGATACGACGGAGGCAAGCGCACCGATCTTCTTCGGGGAACCGGCGGGTGAGCCTGAGAGCCGCCCGTCACACGAGACAACTGCGCGGCGCCGCAGCGGTTTTACAAGCTCTTCCGAGTCGTGATACAGGGGGCGCGTGACGCGGGAAGAAGAGCTCGGGACGATCCGACAGGTGTGCGCCGGCGAGAGCTTCGCGGTTTTTGCGTTCGCGGGGGACCGGGCGGGCGACCCGCCGTACAGCGCGGTCATGTTCTTCGCGGCCACGGACGGACTTCGGCTCATCTTCGCCACCAGCCCTGGTTCGATGAAGGGACGTTTCCTCCACGCCGGCAATGGGGTATGTGCGCAGATCGACACCCGAGGTGTCGGGCTCGAAAAGATGAGTCAGTTCGCGCGGGTGACGGTGCAGGGGAAGCTCCGGATCGCCGCCGGCGCCGAGCGCGAGGAGCTCCTGGGCGCATACCTGGCGAAGCTGCCCCACGCGAAGGTGTTCGTGGACCGGCCCGGGATCGAGGTCTACGCCGTCGAGCCCAGCCACGCCGTCTGCGCCAAGGGCCTGTTCGA
>DATKAO010000247.1 GCA_035498015.1 Myxococcota bacterium | reverse complement strand
CGAATTCGCGCGCCACAAGATCCTCGACCTGATCGGCGACCTGGCGCTGCTCGGCGTTCCGCTGCAGGGCCACGTCAAGGCGGTGCGCGGCGGTCACAAGCTCCATCAGGCGCTGGTGGCCGAGATCCGCGCGAACCCGTCCTGCTGGACGCTCGAGAGCCCGAGCAGCGAGCGTGAGCTCGCGCCCGAGGCCGGGGTCCTGCAGCCCGCGCTCGCTCGCCGCAGCTAGGGCCCGGACCTCCTAGAGTCCGAGCGACCCGATCACCGCGCCGGCCACGCGCAGCAGCAACACGCGCGCCGGCGGGCAGAGCTGGACGGCCGACGCCAGGTCTCCGCTGGCTCGCAGGGCCAGGCGCGAGGTCGTGGGCCAGCCACCGAGCAGCTCGAGCAACAGGTCGCGCAGCTCCATCTGACCCGCGGCGAGCACGCGCGCCGCGGCCTGGCCGAGCACGTGCTCGCGCCACAGATCGGGCGTGAGCACGCGCAAGAGCTCCGTGTCGAAGCTGCGCAGCGCCTTCTTCAGGCGCTTGCGCGCCTTGCGGCCCAGGTCGTCGCCGGTCTGGGTCGAGTCGTCGCCCGGCTGACTCCAGATCCCGCGCAGCGCCGAGTCACCGAGCTTCCAGGCCGGGCCGACCAGCAGCGTGAGCGCCTGCTCGAGCGGCGCGGCGGGCGTCGGGATCGGCGGCGTGGCGTCGGGGGCGGGCAGGGCGCCCGCCTCGTGGATCGCGAGCAGGAGCTCGGTCGCGGCGGCGACGGTTCCGTCCGGCGAAGCGCCGACCTCGACCAGCAGCGCGCCCTCGATCGGCGTCGCGCCGCCCGGCGGGCCGAGCGCCTGCAGCACCGCGAGACAGGTCTTCTGCGCGCGCTCGCGCTTCCAGTGCGCGGCGATGCGCTCGAGCGAGCGCCATGAGCTGCGCCGGCCCGGGTGGCGCTCGAGCAGGCCGCGGTGCGCGTCGACCGACTCGCGGTGCGCGGCCGGGTCGAACGCGGTCGTGTCGGCCAGCGCCTCGCGCGCGCTCTGGCGCAGCGGGTTGCACTCGAGTGACCGGCGATAGCAGCGCTGTGCGCGCTCGATGTCCTCGAGCGGGCCCGCGTAGGCGCGGCCCACGGCCTCCCAGAGCTCGGCCTCGACGGGGCGATCCGGGTGGGCGGCGTCGAGTGTCTTCTCGAGCAGCTTCACGGCCTGGCCCCAGTCTTCGAGCTGGCCGAGGTTCGCGGCCAGCATGCGCGCCGCCGGCACGTGGGTCGGCTCGAGCATGAGCGCCTCCATGGCGCGGCGCGCGGCGGGCGCGTTCTGGCCCAGCGAGGCGGAGGCTTCGGCCGAGGCCCAGAGCAGCGCGGCGCGCGGCTTGGGCGCCTTCACCGCCGCGAGCGCCCGCGCGACCACGTCCAGCGCACGGGCTGCCCCGTCGTCGGCGCGCACGATCTCGAGCAGGGTGACCCAGGCGTCGTCGGGCGCCGACTCGCCGGCCGTGACTGCCTCGAGCCGCGCGCGCGCGTGGGCGCGCTCGCCGTGCTTGAGCTCGAGCTGGGCCGCGCGCAGCTTGAGCCGCGCCGCGAACTCGGCGGGCACGTGCTCGCTCCAGGCGTCCAGCTGCAGCACCGCGCGTTCGGTCTCGCCGAGCCGCTCCAAGAGGTCGACCGCGCGAGCGCGTGAGACCTCGTCGTGGGGCCGGATCGAGAGCACCTCTTCGAGCGCGGCGGCGGCGCGATCGAGCTGCTGCAGGCCCTCGCAGGCCTGCGCCAGCTTCACCAGCCGGTCGGCGCGCTCGTCGGGTGCGAGCTCGCGCGAGCGCAGGCGCGCGTCGAGACAGTCGCGCGCGCGCGGGTAGGCGCCCAGCCGCAGCGCCAGCCCGGCCATGGCGTCGAGCGCACCGGGGTGAGTCGGCTCGCGCTCGAGCGCGAGCTCGAGATAGCGGAACGCCTCGGCGAAGCGTTCCTGGGCCTGGGCCGCCTCGGCGGCGGAGCGTGCCGTGGCGGCGAGCTTGTCCTCGTCGGGTGAGCCGCGCAGGAGCTGCGTGGCCAGGCCGAAGGCGCGCTCGGCCTCGGCGAACTCCCGCCGCGCGAGCGCGATCTGGCCCGAGCCGAGCAGGGCCGGAAGGTGCGCGCCATCGCGGCGCAGCGCGGTGCGGAACAGCGCCCAGGCGCGCATCGGGTCGTCGAGCCGGTCGCGCGCGATCTCGCCCGCGCGCGTGAACTTCAGAGCAGCCTGCGCGGAGTCGGTCTCGAGCTCGGCCAGCGCCAGCACGTCTTCGAACTCGCGCGCCGGCTCGCACAGCCGGCTGTGCAGCATGGCGCGCAGCTCGAGCGCCTCGCGGTTCTGTGACTCGCGCGCCAGCACGCGGTCGCAGGCGTCGCGGGCGCGCGACGGGTCGTCGAGCTTCTCGATCGCGTCGTGCGCCAGCTCGAGCCAGGCGGCCGCGGGCGCGAGCTCGCCCACGTCGGCCAGGGCCGCGTGGCGCTGCTCGAGTGACTCGCGCAGGCGGCCCTGCTCGGCCAGGGCGGCCGCGTAGCGCTGCCGATCGTCGGTGCGCAGCGCATCGGCGGCGTCGAGCGCCGCCAGCGACTTGCAGGCCAGCTCCTCGTCGTGCAGCTCGTCCCAGGCCACGCGCGCCAGGCGGCGGTGCAGGTCGAGCGCGTCGTCGCCGCTCGCGGCCGCGATCTCGTCGCACAAGAGGTCGCGCGCGCGTTCGAACGCGTGTGCGCGCTCGAACACGCGGCGCGCGTCGCGCATCAGGCCGGCGCGGCCATCGGACACCGACAGCGCGCGCTCCGCGGCCTCGACGGCCTCGGGCCAGCCCTCGCGCCGCGCCGCCACGAGCTGGGCGAGCCGCAGCCAGCGGTCGGCGGCGTGCTCGCCCTCGGGATCGGACTGGAGCAGCGCGCGCAGCGAGGCCGCCTCGTCGTCGTGGCGGTCGAGCTGCGCGCACAGCTCGCTGCGCAGGTCGTGCGCGCCGTCGAGCCGGGGCGCGAGCGCGAGCGCCTTGTCGGTGTCTTCGAGCGCTGCGCGCGCGTCGCCCAGTGACTGCCAGCGCAGCCGCGCGGCCTCGAGCCAGAGTGACTCGGCGCCGTCGGCGCCGGCGCTCGCCAGCCGTTCGAGCGCGTCGGCGCGGCGCGCCTCGTCGCCGGGCCGGCGCAGGAGGGCGGCGAGCGCCGCCAGCGCCTCGCGGTCGGCCGGCGTGCGCGCGAGCACGCGCTGCCAGGCGGCGATCGCCTGGTCGGTGGAGCCCAGCGCGCCGCCCAGGCGCCCCGCGATGCGCCGCTCGAGCTCCGCGCGCTCCACGTCGGGAGACAGCGGCAGCGCGCGCTCGGCCAGCGCGCACCAGTCGGCGTCCCGCCCGAGGTCCGCGTACAGGCGCAAGAGCGAACGCATGCGCTCGAGCTGTGCCGAGCGCGACGCGCCCGGGTCGGAGTCGAGCCACATGCGCAGCTCGAGCGCCGCCTCTTCGCGCAGCTCCGGGTGCGACGCGAGCAGCTCGATGCGCTCGCGCTGGAAGCCCATGCGCTCTTCGGCGCTGGCGTCGTTGTGGCGCGCCAGCGCGCGCAGCAGGTCGACGCGCTCGCTCGGGCGTCCCAGCCGCGCGAGCAAGTCACTCTGCGCGCGCAGCCAGGCGAGCTTGGGCCGCGGCTGACTGGCGAGCGCGCGCGCGTAGCAGGCGCTGGCTTCGTTGAGCTGTCCGCCCTCGGCCAGGATCTCGCCCTCGGCTGCGGCCAGCTCGGCCTGCTCGAGCGAGTCGCTGGCGAGCTCTGCCAGTGAGCGCACGGCCTCGAGCCGGCCGCCCGCGCTGCCGACCTCGCGCTCGAGCGCGAGCCAGCGCGCCCGCTCGCGCCGCTCGAGCGGCTGCAGGGCGTGGAGCTTGCGCAGCCAGGCCAGCTCGAGCTTCGGGTCGCGCGCGCGGGCCGCGCTGGCGACCGCGTCGCGCGCGGCGCGCAGGCGTGCCTCGCCGGCCTCGGTCACGAAGCGGGCGGAGAGCACGTCGAGCAGCTCGGCCGCGTCGCCGCGCGGCCGCACCAGGTCTTCGAGCGCGGCCAGCACCTCGCGGTCGAGCGGCATGGCGGCGCGCGCGCGACACAGCACGGTGTAGGCCTCGGCGCTCTCGCCCGCGCGCGCCAGCGCCAGGCCCAGCCGGCGCAGCTCGGCGGGCGGGAAGGCCGCGTCGCCGGCAGCCGCCGCGAGCGGGCGCAAGAGCTCGAGCTCGCGCGCGCCGTCGCCCAGCGCGCGCGACGCGCGCAGGCCGTGCTCGCGCAGGCCGGGATCGTTCGGGAGCTCGCGCTCGACCAGCGCCAGCGCGCGGCCCGGGCTGGCGAGCACGCCTTCGCACAGCGCCAGGAGCTCGCGCACCCACAGGCGGCGCGTGGCCTGCGAGGCCGAGCCGGAGTGAGTCAGTGCCCGCTCCAGGCCGTCGGCCAGCTCCGCGGGCGGGGCGCCCTCGCGCAAGAGCGGCAGGCGCAGGGCGAGCAGCTCCGGATCGTCGGGCCGCTCGGCGCCGAGCCGCTCCACCACCGCGAGCCGCTCGGACGCGGGCTGGCCCGCCGCCTCGAGCGCCGACAGCCAGCGCCGCAGCCAGCGCGCGCGCTCGGGGCCATCGCCGCGGGCGGCGCGCTCGGCGCACAGCCGGGTCTGTCCCGAGCGGTTGCCCGCGGCGCCCAGCGCCGCGTAGAGCAGCTCCTCGAGCGCGGGATCGTCGCCCTGCGACGGGCGGGCGCCCACGAGTGTCTCGACCGCGAGCCGCGCCTCGCCCGAGGCGAGCTGGAGCCGCGCGAGGCGCAGCGCCAGCGCGCTGCGCTCGCCGTTGCGCAGGTTCGGCTCGGCGAGTCTCTCGCCGAACAGCCGCCGCAGCTCGCGCCCGCGCTCGGTGCGCTCGTACAGGAGTGTGAGTCGATCGAAGGCGTCGGGGTCGGCCCCGTCGCGCTCCAGGAGTCCCTTCAGCACGCGCTCGGCGCGCGCGTCGTCGCGCACCTCCGCGGGGCCGTCGCCCAGCAGCCGCGCCAGGTCGAGCCAGGTCGCGCGCCGCAGCTCCGCGCTGGGAGCGCACTCCGCGAGCTTCTCGAGCGCCCGCACCTGGCGGTCGTGAGCGCCGGCCGCGGCGCACAGCTCCGCGAACAGGCGCAGGTCGTCGGCGCCCAGCTCGCCGTCGCTCTCGGCGCGCTCCAGGTCCGCGAGCGCGCGCGCCGAGTCGCGCAGGCGCTCGGCGTAGAGGCGGGCGCGCTCGACCAGGAGTGACGCCCGCGCCGGGCCGTCGGCGGCGGCGATGCTCTCTTCGAGGAAGGCGAGGTGGTCCTCGGGTGTGCCATGGGTGCGGAGCAGCGCGAGCAGCGCGCTGCGCACCGTGGGCGCGAGCTCGGGCGACGCGTCGTCGCGGGCGCGCTTGAGACACGCGATGGCTTCGGCGACGCGTCCGTCGCCCTCCTGCAGCGCGGCCAGGCGCAGCAGGAGCTCCGTGCGCTCGGCGCCCGAGACGTGCGGCTCGCGCATGCCGAGCCACGCCTCGAGCTCCCGGGTCTCGCCGCCGGCCTCGAGCGCGCGCGCGAACAGGTGCTCGAGCCGGCCGTCGCGCGTGGGATCGGCGAACTCGCGCAGCACGGCGATCGCGTCGGCGCCGCGGCGCAGGCCGTCGAGCAGGAGGCCCGCCTGGCGGTGCGCGAGCTCGCGCCGGCGCGCGGGGTCGCGCTCGCGTGTGAGTCGCCGCGCCAGCACGTCGCACAGCTCCTCGATCCGATCCTGCTCGGCGAGCAGGCTCTCGAGCAGGTCACCGGCCGCGTTCGACTCCGGCTCGCGCTCGAACGCGGGCTGCAGCACGGTCGACGCCTGGACGAGATCGCCCAGCTCCGCCAGCGTGCGCGCGAGCTCGAGCGACAGCTCGAGCGGGGGCCGCGGCCCGCCGGCCTCGAGCTGGGCGCGCAGCTCCTGGGCGAGCTCGGGCTTCATGCCCGAGCGGCGGTAGAGCTCGATCAGCCGCGCGCGCAGCGCCTCGTCCTCGGGCGCGCTCGCGCGCGCCGCGCGGTACCAGCGCTCCACGTCCTGCAGTGCCTCGGGCTCGGGGCGCGCCAGGGCGAGCTCGGCGAGCCGCACGCAGGCGAGCGCGTGGGCCTCGGGGTGGGCGTCGTGCACCAGCGCCTCGAGTGACTCGAGCGCGCGCGCCTCGGCGGCGAAGTCGCCATCGGCGCGCGCCAGCTCGGCCAGCAGGCCCAGCGCTTCGGGCGCGGGCGCAAGCTCCATCGAGCGCTGCAGCGCGGCGCGGGCGCGTGCCGGGTCGCCCAGCGCGTTCGCCGCCTGCGCAATGTCCTGCAGCAGCACGGCCGCGCGCTCGGGCGGCGGCTCGAGCGCGAGCTCGCGCTCGGAGACTTCGAGCAGCGCCGCCGGCTCGCGCGTCGAGCTGGCCAGCTCGCGCAGGCCGGCCAGCGCGGGCCCGCAGCTGGGATCGGTCTCGAGCGCCTGCACGTAGGCGGCGCGCGCCTCGGACGGCCCGGCCCCGTGCTCGAGCTCGAGCTGCGCCAGCTCGCACAAGAGCGCCGCGCGGCCGCGTCCGGGAGGCGCGGCCGTGGCGAGCCCGCGCAGCAGCGCGCACAGCTCGTCGCCACGCCCGGCGGAGCGCAGGAGGTCGCGCAGCTGGGCTGCGGCGGCTGCGTGGGCGGGCACCTGCTCGAGCGCGCGCCGGTAGGCGGCCTCGGCGTTCGCGGAGTGACTCAGCGCGTGGGCGTACAGGTCGCCGAGCTCGACCATCAGGTCGGCGGCGTCCTCGTTGCTGGCGGCCGCGGCCATGCGCCGCTCCAGCACCTCGGCGCGCTCCGCGTGCCGGCCCATGCGCGCCAGACAGCGGTCCAACACGGCCAGCGCCTCGGCGTCGTACGGATCGGTCGCGAGCAGGCGCTCCAGCGCGCGCACGGCCTGCTCGGCGTGGCCCTCGCGCTCGTAGAGCACGGCGAGCTCGAGCGCGCGCACGCTGGTCACGCCCTCGATGCGCGTGAGCTTCTCGAGTGAGTCGATGATGCCGGCGTGCGAGGCCGCGCGCCGGTGGATGCGCAGCCGCAGCTTCTGCACGGCCGCGTCGTCGGAGGCGATCTCGTCGGCGCGCTCCGCCCAGTGCACCGCGGCGGACACGTTCTGGGCCTCGTCGATCTGCAGGGCGGCTGCGCCCGTGGCCAGCGCGATGCGCTCGACCGGGTCGTGCACCAGCTTCCACAGCGCGCGCTGCAGCTCGTCGACGCGGCCGTACTGGCGCGCCGAGCGCTCGAGCTCGATCAGTCGCTCGATCGGCCCGCGCCGCTCGGGATGGCTCTTCACGATCTCGGACAAGAGCGACTTGCGCCGCTCGGTCTCTCCCGGCGGGAGCAGGCGCGCCATGCGCTCCAGCACGTCGGCGCGGTGGTTGCCGCTGAGTCCCGCCAGCCGGCTCTCGTGCAGGCCGAAGGCGCGCGTGCGGTCGCCGGCGTCCTCGGCGAGCAGCGCCGCGCCCTGCACCGCGGGGTCGCAGGTCGGGTCGAGCTCGAGCGCGGCGTCGAAACGGCGCCGCGCCTCGTCCTTGTCGCCCAGCCCGCGCCACAGCTGCCCGATCTCGGCGAAGAGCTGCGCGCGCGCGTTGGACTCGAGCGGCAGCGCCTCCTCGGCCTCGGCGAGCTGCAGCGCGGAAGTCACGTCTCCCGCGGCTGCGAGCATGCGGCGCAAGGTCGCGAGCGCGGTCGCGTTCTGCGGCTGCATGCGCAGCAGCTCTTCGTAGCGCGCGCGCGACTGCGCGACGTCGCCCAGGCGCTCGCCGTACACGCCTGCGACCTTGGTCAGGACCTCGGCGCGCTCCGGGCTGGTCGGCTGGAGCACCGACAGCCGGCAGTCGTACACGCTCGCGAGCTCGCTCCACGCGCCCGCGAGATACAGGTGCTCTTCCAGCGTGCGGAAGGCGCGCGCGTCGGTGGGGTTGGTCGCGAAGCTCTGCAGCAAGCGCTGGATGCGCTCCGCCTGCTCGGGCGAGGTTCGATTCGCGGGCGTACGCGGGCGCGGCTGCATCTCGGGCTCTTCGGAAGGCGGGACTCGCGGCTTGACGTTCGGCGCGCCCAAACCCGACATTTTTCAGAGGCTTACGGGCGCGCCATGCGCGCGGGACAGCTTGATGCGAAAAGCCGGCGTGCGTTAGCGTTGGGGCGATTGGAACCGGCGAGCAAGTCCACGGAAGTCAGCGAAGAGACACGGCGGCGCCGGCGCGACTGGCGTCTGGCGGGTCTGGCGTTCGCCGTCCTGGCGCTACTGTTCGGGGTGGAGCAGGAGCTCCTCACCCGGGCGCACGCGCTCCCGCTGGCCAGCGACACGGTGCTGCTGGCGCTCCTGAACTTCAGCGTCGCGCTGATCGGGCTCCTGGTCTTCCTGCTCTCGCGCAACGTGGTGAAGCTGTTCGTCGACCGGCGCGCCGGCCGCTTCGGCTCCAAGCTGAACACGCGCTTCGTGACCTCGTTCGTGTTCGCCACGGCGCTGTCGTCGACGGCGCTGTTCGTGCTCTCGGCGCTCCTGATGTCGCGCGCCGTCAGCGTGTGGTTCGAGCTCGAGCTGTCCGACAGCCTGGGCCAGTCACTCGAGGTCGCCGATGCCTACTACAGCGAGGCGGAGGAGTCCTCCCTGTTCTTCGCGCGGCGCATCGCGGCGCAGCTCGAGGAGCGCAAGCTCTTGCGCGCGGACGCGCTCGACCCGCTGCGCAAGTTCGTGGCGGAGAAGCAGGCCGAGTACGACCTGGGCGTGGTCGAGGTGTTCAACCGCGACTCGGAGGAGCTCGCGACCGCGACCCAGCCCGAGCTGGCGGTGGTCGCGTTCGAGGCGCCGACCTCGGCGCTGATCAAGGCGGCGCTCGAAGGCAGCGAGCGCAGCGTCATCCAGGGCGCGGGCCCGGGCGAGCTGGTGCGCTCGGTGGTGCCGGTGCGCGGCGCCGGTCAGGCGCGGGAGATCGTCGGCGTGGTGGTGGTGAACCGCTTCCTGCCGCGCGCGATCAGCACGCGCGTCGAAGGCATCCGCGCGGCGCGCGCCGCCTACGAGAGACTCCAGCCGCGCAAGGGCACGTTCGAGGCGAGCATGCTCATGTTGCTCGCGATGATCACGCTCTCGAGCGTCTTGTTCTCGTCGTGGATCGGCTTCCGGCTGGCCAAGCAAGTCACCGAGCCGATCGAGAGACTCGCGGGCGCGACCGCGGAGGTCGCGGCCGGAAACCTCGACGTGCGCGTGGAGCGGGGAGGGCACGACGAGATCTCGGCCCTGGTCGACGGCTTCAACCGGATGGCGACCGACCTGGCCAAGAACCGCGAGGACCTGGAGCGACGGCGCGCGCAGATGGAGATCATCCTGCGCGCGGTCGGAGCGGGCGTGGCGTCGCTCGACGCGGAGTTCACCGTGCGCACCATCAACCCGCCCGCGCTGCGCCTGCTCGGCGTCCAGCCCGGTGACTGGGTCGGCAAGAAGATCGACGAGATGCTCACGGGCCCGGTGAACGACGCGCTGACCGGGCTTCTGCACCGGCTCGCGTCGGGCCCGCAGGAGACCCTGCGCCGCCAGATGCCGATCGCGGTCGGCGGCGAGGTGCGCACGCTGAACTGGACCGCGTCGCGCATGCACGACCCGAGCGGCGCGGCGGCGGGCTTCGTGGTGGTCGTGGACGACGTGACCGAGATCATGCGCGTGCAGCGCATGGCGGCCTGGCGCGAGATGGCGCGGCGCATCGCGCACGAGATCAAGAACCCGCTGACTCCGATCCAGCTGTCCGCGCAGAGACTGCGGCGCAAGCTCACGGGCAAGGTGGCCGACCCCGAGTCCGAGGCGCTCCTGCGCGAGAGCACCGACGCGATCACGGCCGAGGTCGAGGCGATGAAGCACCTGCTCGCCGAGTTCTCGAGCTTCGCGCGCTTGCCCGCCACCGACCCGGCGCCGACCGACCTGAACAAGCTGGTGTCCGAGGTGGTCGAGCTGTACCGCGGCAACGCCACGATCGAGTTCACGGCCGCGCTCGATCCGGCCGTGCCCATGCTCGACCTCGACCGGCAGCAGATCCGGCGCGTGATCCTGAACCTGTGCGACAACGCCGTGGCGGCGATCGACGAGGCCGGCCCGGGGCCGCGCAAGGTGAACGTCTCGACGCGCTACGACGCCGCGGTCGGCACGATCCACCTGCAGGTCGCCGACACCGGCAACGGCATCCGGCCCGAGGACCGCGCGCGCCTGTTCGAGGCCGGCTTCTCCACCAAACGCGCGGGCTCCGGGCTGGGGCTCGCGATCGTGTCGCGCATCGTCTCCGATCACTCCGGCTACGTGCGCGTGGCGGCGAACCGCCCGCGCGGCAGCCGCTTCATCGTGGAGCTTCCCGTCCGTACCGAGGCGCCGTGGCCACGATCCTGATCGTCGACGACGAGGAGAGCGTGCGCCGTTCCATCGCCGACGTGCTCGCCGACGAGGGTCACCGCCCGGTGCTCGCGGCCGGAGCCGACGAGGCCGACCGCGAGATCAACGCCTCGCCGCCGGACCTGGTGCTGCTCGACGTGGCCATGCCCGGCCGCGACGGCCTGGAGCTGCTCGAGTCACTGCGCGCGACTCACCCGCTCTTGCCGGTGGTGATGATGTCGGGCCACGGCACGATCGAGACCGCCGTGCGCGCGACCAAGCTCGGCGCATACGACTTCCTGGAGAAGCCGCTCAGCTACGACAAGCTCTTGCTGCGCATCGACCACGGCCTCGAGCGCGCGCGCCTGGCTCAGGAGAACCGCGAGCTGCGCGAGGCGCTGCTGGGCGAGAGCGAGATCATCGGCGAGGCGCCGGTGATGGTGAAGCTGAAGGAGCAGATCGAGATCGCCGCGCCCACCGACGGCTGGGTGCTGATCACGGGCGAGAACGGCACGGGCAAGGAGCTGGTGGCGCGCTGGGTCCACCTGCGCTCCAAGCGCTCGTCGGAGCCGTTCGTCGCGGTGAACTGCGCGGCCATCCCCGAGGAGCTGATCGAGAGCGAGCTCTTCGGCCACGAGAAGGGCGCGTTCACCGGGGCCATCCAGAAGAAGCGCGGCCGCTTCGAGATGGCCAACGGCGGCACCATCTTCCTGGACGAGATCGGCGACATGAGTCTCATGACTCAGGCCAAGATCCTGCGCATCCTGCAGGAGCACCGCTTCGAGCGCGTGGGCGGGACCGAGACGATCGCGGTCGACGTGCGCGTGATCGCGGCCACCAACAAGGACCTGCAAGCCGAGATGTCGCAGGGGCGGTTCCGCGAAGACCTCTTCTATCGCTTGAACGTGATTCCCTTCCACGTGCCGGCGCTGCGCGAGCGGCGCGAGGACATCCCGAAGCTGGTCGAGCGCTATCTCGCGGTCTACGCCGCCGACAGCGGCCGGCCGCCCAAGAAGATCGCGCCCAAGGCGCTGGCGAAGCTCTCGGAGTACGCCTGGCCCGGCAACGTGCGCGAGCTGCAGAACCTGATCGAGAGACTGGTGCTGATGACTCCCGGCGACACGATCGAGGTCGCCGACCTGCCGCCGCAGATCACCAGCCTCGACCGCGACCGGCTGCTGCGCGCGGGCAGCGGCGAGGACACCCTGGCCGCGGCGCGCGCCGCGTTCGAGCGCGAGTGGCTGCTGGAGAAGCTCGGGAACTTCGGCTGGAACATCTCGCGCACCGCGGAAGCCGTCGGGCTCGCGCGCGAGAGTCTGTCGCGCAAGCTGAAGAGCCTGAAGATCGACGTGGATACGGAGCGCGAACGTGGCTAGCAGCGCGGTTCGCAGCGCGGCGCTCGGCGACGCCGCGCGGATCGCCGCGCTGGCCTCGGCCACGTTGCCCGAGGCTTGGACCGCGGCCTCGTTCCGCGCCGCGCTCGAGCGGCCGGGCGTGCTCGGCACGCTGGCGGAGCGCGGCGAGTCACTCCTGGGGTTCGCGCTCGCCGCGCGTGTGGGCGAGGAGGCGGAGCTGCTCTCGGTCGCGGTCGCGCCGGCCGAGCGCGGGGCCGGGCTCGGGCGCGCGCTGCTCGAGAGCCTGCTGGCGGGGCTGCGCGCACGCGGTGCGCGGCGCGTGCACCTCGAGGTGCGCAGATCGAACGCGGCCGCGCTGGCGCTCTACGAGTCACTGGGCTTCCGCACCGCGCGCCGCCGGGCGCGCTACTACCGCGATGGCGAGGACGCGCTCGAGCTCGGGGTCGCGCTTTGATCCAGACGCGCGCCCGCGTGGCCGGCGCCGATGCCACGTCGATCCGGCTCGAGGTCCCGGGCTGGCCGGGTCACCGGCCCGGTCAGTTCGCGATGCTGGGTCTCGACCCCGACCGCACGCACCGCGACCCGCTCCTGCCGCGGCCCATGGCCGTGTACCGCGTGGTCGGCGGCCTGCTCGAGTTCCGCTTCAAGGTGGTCGGGCGCGGCACGCGGCTGCTCGCGCAGGCGCCGCGCGGCGCCGAGCTGTCACTGCTCGGGCCGCTGGGCAACGGCTTTCCCGCGCCGCGCCCGGGTGACTGGCTGGTCGGCGGCGGCACCGGCATCGCCTCGCTCTACGAGCTGGCGCGCGACGCCCCGAAGGGCGTGCGCGTGCGGCTGGGCGGGCGCACACGCGCAGACATCCTCGGGCTCGACGACTTCGCGGCGCTGGGCGGCGACCTGGCCGTCGCCACCGACGACGGCTCGCAGGGCGCGCGCGGCGTCGTGACCGAGCTCGTGACTCCCGCGGCCGGCGAGACCGTGTTCGCCTGCGGCCCCGAGGGCATGATGCGCCGCGCGCACGCGCTCGCGCGCGCGGCGGGCGCGACGTGCCTGGTCTCGCTCGAGAACAACATGGCCTGCGGCTTCGGCGTGTGTCTGGGCTGCGCCGTGCGCACCACCGCGGGCTTCCGCTACGTGTGCACGCACGGGCCGGTGTTCCCGTCGGAGTCACTCGGCTGGGGGGCGGCATGAGCGCGGTCGATCTCAGCACCCGCCTGGCCGGCGTCGCGCTGCGCAACCCGGTGCTCCTGGCCAGCGGCACCTGTGGCTACGGCGCCGAGCTCGCGCCCTTCGTCGACCTGGAGGCGCTGGGCGGCATCGTGGCCAAGTCACTCACGCTGGAGCCGCGCGCCGGCAACCACCCCCCGCGCATCAGCGAGGCGCCCGCCGGCATGCTGAACGCGATCAGCCTCGAGAACGTGGGGGTCGAGGCGTTCGTGCGCGAGAAGTTGCCCGCGCTCGCGCCCGGAGTCACCGTGATCGCGAGCGTGTTCGAGACCGAGATCGAGCGCTACGCCGAGGTCTGCAAGCGGCTCGACGGCGTGGGCCGCGTGGCCGCCCTCGAGCTCAACGCGAGCTGCCCGCACGTGAAGAGCGGCGGCATCGAGTTCGGCCAGGACCCGAAGGTGCTCGCGTCGCTCGTGCGCGCCTGCCGCGCGGCCACGACCCGGCCGATGTTCGTGAAGCTCTCCCCGAACGTGACCTCGATCGCCGAGATGGCGCGCGTGTGCGAAGGCGAGGGCGCCGACGCGGTGGCGCTGGTCAACGCGGTGCAGGGCATGCTGGTCGACGTGCACCGCCGCCGGCCCGTGCTGCGCAATGGTCTGGGCGGCTTCTCGGGCCCGGCGATCTTCCCGATCGCGCTGCGCATGGTCTACCAGGCCTCGCGCGCGGTGCGGATCCCCATCTGCGGGATCGGCGGGATCGCGAGCGGCGATGACGCGGTCGCCATGCTGCTGTGCGGCGCCAGCGCCGTCCAGGTCGGCACCGTGAGTTACACCAACCCGCGCGCGGGGCTCGAAGTGCGCGACGGAATCGAAGCCTACTGCCGGGTGCAAGGCGTGCACGCGGTCCGCGAGCTGATCGGCGCGCTGCGGGCCTGGGACCCCCCGGAGCTGGCCTAGGGCCGATTCCCAAGAGGAATCAAGCTTCTACGTTGCCGCGCAGGGGCGCTTTTGATATCAGTCTCGGGCTCTTTGGTCCGGGTTTTCCGGAGGAAGGTGGGCTGTGAGTCCGCCTTTTTTTGTCGCCGCTGGGTTCCATGACGTCTCGATCTGCGCTGAAGCGAAGGTTTCATGCTCGAAGCGAACACCGCGATGTACAGAGATATTCCCGAGAAGCTGCTCCAGGTGGTCGAGCCGGTCGTGCGCGCGCACGGGCTCGAGCTCGTGGACGCGGCGCTCGGCCGCGGTCCCACGCGTTCGCTGGTGCGCGTGATCGTCGACACCCCGCAGGGCGACGGCCGGGTCCTGGTCGACGAGTGCGCGGCGGTCTCGCGTGAGCTCGGGCACGGGCTCGATGTCTCGGACCTGATCGACGGCGCGTATACGCTCGAGGTCAGCTCGCCGGGCGTCGACCGTGCGCTGGCGCGCGAGATCGACTTCGAACGCGCGGTCGGGCGGCGTGTGGCGGTCGAGGCGCGCGCGCCGATCGACGGCCGGCGCCGCTTCAAGGGCGAGCTCGTGGCCTTCGACGGACTGACCGCCACCGTGCGCTGCGATGGCCAGGACCTCGCCGTCCCGTTCTCCGCGATCGAGCGCGCCAAGGCCTTCCATCCGTTCGACACCCCGCAGAAGCGCAAGAGGTGAAGCCGTGGACGTGGACCTGAACCGCATCATCGACCAGGTGGTGAAGGACAAGAACATCAAGCGCGAGGTGGTCATCGACACCCTCGAGAAGGCGATGCTCACCGCCGCGCGGCGCAAGTACGGGCCCGAGCGCGAGATCGAAGCGCAGTTCAACAACGAGACCGGTGAGGTCGAGCTGTTCGAGTTCAAGACCGTGGTCGCCGGTGCGCCCGCGAACGACGCACAGATCTCGCTGGACGACGCGCACCGCCACGATCCCGACGCCGAGGCCGACGACCAGATCGGCATCAAGCTCGACACCGCCGAGTTCGGGCGCATCGCCGCGCAGACCGCCAAGCAAGTCATCATCCAGGAGGTCCGCGGCGCCGAGCGGCAGAACATCTACGACGAGTACAAGGACCGGAAGGGCGAGATCGTCCACGGCATCGTGCGCCGGATCGAGAAGGGCAACCTGATCGTCGACCTGGGACGCGCCGAGGCGATCCTGCCGCGCAAGGAGCAGGTGCCGCGCGAGATGTTCCGCGTGAACGAGCGCGTGCGCGCCTACGTGCAGGACGTGCTGAAGGAATCGAAGGGCCCGCAGATCATCCTGTCGCGCGCGGCCACCGAGTTCCTGATGAAGCTGTTCGAGCAGGAGGTGCCCGAGATCTACGAGGGCATCGTGCGCATCGAGGCCGCGGCTCGCGAGCCGGGCGCGCGCTCGAAGATCGCGGTGGTGTCTCGTGACTCCGACGTCGACCCGGTCGGCGCCTGCGTCGGCATGCGCGGCTCGCGCGTGCAGGCCGTGGTGCAGGAGCTGCGCGGCGAGAAGATCGACATCGTGCCCTGGAGCAGCGACCCGGTGAAGTACGTGGTGGCCGGGCTCGCGCCGGCCCAGGTCGTGCGCATCATGGTCGACGACGAGAAGCGCTCGATGGACGTGATCGTCCCGGACGACCAGCTGTCACTCGCGATCGGCAAGAAGGGTCAGAACGTCCGGCTCGCGGTGCAGCTCACGCGCTGGAAGATCGACATCAAGAGCGAGACCTACATGCGCGCGGTGCAGAGCGAGCTGGCGCAGGCGCTCTCGGCCGTCGAGGGCGCGGGTGAGTACGAGGCGAAGATCCTGCTCGACCACGGGGTGGCGAGCCTCGAGGAGCTCGCAGACGCGGAGCTGGACCTGCTCACCGCGATCCCGGGCGTCTCCGAGTCGGGCGCGCAGGCCGTCAAGGCCAAGGCGCGCGAGCTCGCGGTCGAGAAGGCGAAGCGCGCACGCGAGGCGGCGGCCGCTGCCCCGCAGGGCGGAACTTAAGGACTGACCGGAGCGTGGGTAGGGTGCCCACGCGACCATAGGACGGGAATGGCCACCAAAGGAATGAGAGCATACGCGCTGGCGACCGAGCTCGGGCTCGCGCGCGAGGAGCTCATCAAGAAGGCGGCGGAGATCGGCATCGAGATCCGCAACCCGATGGCCAGCCTCGACGAGGAGCAGGTGACGACGATCCGCCGCCGGCTCTCCGCCACCCCGGCCGCCGACACGGTCCAGAAGCGCGTCGGAAGCTCGGTGATCCGCCGGCGCAAGCGCAAAGAGGACGAGGGGCGCCCGGAGGCGCTGGGCGAAGAGGCCGCCGAGTCAGTCACGGCCTCGGAGCCCCTGGCCGGGTCCGAGCTCGAGCTCGAGTCACCGGCGCTCGCCGCAAGCGCGGCGCCGAGCGCGTCGCCCGCCGCCGAGCCTGCCTCGCGTGGGGCCGACCCGCGCGTCGTGACGCCGTTGGACCGCCCGGCGCGCATCGTCGAGGACCCGCTGGCCAACTTGCCGCAGCCGGCCGCGGCCGAGCAGCCCGCGGCGGCCGCCGCCGCACGGCCGTCGACGGCGCCCGCGGCCGGCGAGACCGAGGAGCGCGAAGCGGACGCCGGCGGCGCCCAGCGCAAGACCCCGCGCGTGCGCCCGGTGCGCACCGACGTCACCCTGCGCGAGCAGGAGACGATCGCGCGCATGATGCGCGGCGGGAACGTGCAGGCCCAGCTCGAGCGCCGGCGCTCGATCGTCGAGCAGCAGTCGCGCGCCCAGTCACAGCGCCGCCGCGTGACTCCGCCGCCGCGCAAGCTCGCGCCGCCCAATCCGGCCAAGATCAAGCGCACGGTGAAGATCGCGCGCGAGATCAGCTTCGTGGACTTCTCGCGCGAGACCGGCGTGAAGGTGCGCGACCTGGTGCGCCGCGCGCGCGCGCTCGAGGCGGAGCTGCCCAGCGAAGAGTTTCTCGAGGGCGACATCGCGGCGCTGGTGGCCGAGGAGCTCGGCTTCGCGGTGCAGCGGGTCGAGTCCGAGATCGAGCGCAAGATCGCCGCGACGCGTGCGCAAAGCGACGCCGAGGCGGGCGAGCCGCGCCCGCCGGTGGTCACGGTCATGGGTCACGTCGATCACGGCAAGACCTCGCTGCTCGACTACATCCGCAAGGCGAACGTCGCCGCGGGCGAGGCCGGCGGCATCACCCAGCACATCGGCGCGTACCAGGCGCGCACCTCCGACGGCAGCCTGGTCACGTTCATCGACACGCCGGGTCACGCGGCGTTCTCGCAGATGCGGGCGCGGGGCGCGCAGCTCACCGACCTGGTCGTGCTCGTGGTGGCGGCCGACGACGGCGTGATGCCGCAGACCGTCGAGGCGATCAACCACGCGCGCGCCGCGGGCGTCCCGATCATCGTCGCGGTGAACAAGATCGACAAGTCCGACGCCAACCCGCAGCGCGTGCGGCAGGCGCTGCTCGAGCACCAGCTGGTCGCGGAAGACTTCGGCGGTGACACGATCTTCGTCGACGTGTCCGCGACCAAGGGCACCGGCGTCGACAAGCTGCTCGAGATGCTCGCGCTGCAGGCCGAGGTGCTCGAGCTGCGCGCGCCCAAGGAGGGCCCGGCGCGCGGTGCGGTGCTCGAGGCCGAGCTCGACCGCGGACGCGGCCCGCTCGCGACCGTGCTCGTGCGCTCCGGCACGCTGCGCCCCGGCGACGCGATCGTCGCGGGCCGCAGCTTCGGGCGCGTGCGCTCCATGCAGGACCCCGAGGGCAACACGGTGAAGGAGGCCGGACCCTCCACGCCCGTGCGAGTCATCGGCCTGGGCGCCGTGCCGCTCGCCGGCGACGACTTCTTCGCGGCCGAGAGCGAGCGCGAGGCGAAGCAGATCGTCGACCACCGCATCACCGAGGAGAAGCAGAAGACCGCCGCCGCGACCGAGAGCCCCGCGGCAGTCACGGCCGAGGAGCTGTTCGCCAAGATGGCGGGCGCGATCGACAAGGAGCTGTTCGCGGTCGTGAAGGCCGACGTGCAGGGCACCGTCGAGGCGATCCGCGAGGCGCTGGGCAAGCTCTCGACCGAGAAGGTGAAGCTCAGCGTGATCCACTCCGGTGTCGGCGGGATCAAGGAGAGCGACGTGATGCTGGCCGCGGCGTCGAAGGCCGTGATCTTCGGTTTCCACGTGCGGCCCGAGCCGGCGGCGCGCAAGCTCGCCGAGCGCGAGGGCGTCGCCGTCCGCACCTTCGACATCGTCTACGAGCTGCTCGACGACGCGACCATGCTGATGCGCGGTCTCCTGCCGCCGAAGGAGACCGAGAAGCTGCTCGGCCACGCGCTCGTGAAGGAGCTGTTCCAGATTCCGAAGATCGGCACGATCGCGGGCTCGGCGATCGAAGACGGCAAGATCACGCGGGCGGCTCGCGCGCGCGTGCTGCGCAACGGCATCGTGATCTACGCCGGGAAGCTCTCCTCTCTGCGTCGCTTCAAGGACGACGTGCGCGAAGTCGCGTCGCCGCTGGAGTGCGGCATCGGGATCGAGAACTTCAACGACGTGAAAGTGGGCGATCGCATCGAGGCCTACGAGATCGAGGCGACGCCAGACACGCTCTGATGCTGGTCGCGGCGGCGCTGATCGAGCTGGCGGTGCCCGACGCGGAGACGATCAAGGCGCGGCGGCGGGTGGCCCGCTCGGTCAAGGACCGGATCCGGCAGCGCTTCAACGTCTCGGTGGCCGAGGTGGCCGACCAGGACGAGAGACACTCGGTGGTGATCGGCTGCGTGATGGTGGGCGTGAATCCCAGACACCTGCGCGAGGGAATGGAGAAGGTGGTGCGCTACGTCGAGAGTCTCGGCCTGGCCGAGGTCGTCGCAGACGACGTCACGGTGGTGCGCCTCGACGAGGTCGAGGAGCTCGACGAGGACGCCGACGACGCGGCGCCGGCCGCCTGGCGCGACGACGACGAGCTCGAGGACTGACTCGATGAAGCACACCCAGGCACGCCTCGGCCAGGAGATCCACGGGCGGCTCGCGACCATCCTGCGCGAGCGCACGCAGGACCCGCGCCTCGAGCTGGTCTCGATCACCGAGGTCCAGGTCGCCCCCGACGCCAGCTTCGCGCGCGTGTTCTACCGCACGCTCGGCGACCGCGACGAAGCGGTCGCGGCGCTCGACAAGGCCAAGCCCTATCTGCGCCGCTGCCTGGCCGAAGGCCTCGAGGTGCGGCGCGTGCCGGAGCTCGACTTCAAGAGCGACGACTCACTCGACCGCGCGGAGCGGCTCGACGCGGTGCTGCGCGACATCGCCCGCGGCCGGCGTGAGGGGGAGGGCTCGTGATCGACGGCTTTCTCGTGATCGACAAGCCCGCGGGACTCACGTCGCACGACGTGGTGCAGCGCGTGCGCCGCATCGCGAAGCAACGGCGCGTGGGGCACCTGGGCACGCTCGACCCGCTCGCGACTGGCGTGCTGCCGATCGCGTTGGGCGAGGCGACCAAGCTCTCGCAGCTCCTGACTCACGGCGCCAAGAGCTACCGGGGCAGGCTGGTGCTGGGCGTCGAGACCACGACCTACGACCGCGAGGGCGAGGTCGTGGCCGAGCGCCCCGGGCCGTGGCCCACGCGCGCCGTGCTCGAGAAGTCGCTCGCCGAGTTCCAGGGCGAGATCGACCAGGTGCCGCCGCCGTACTCGGCGGTGAAGCAGGGCGGCGAGGCGGCCTACGTGCGCGCGCGGCGCGGCGAGGAGGTGGTGCTCGAGCCGCGGCGGGTGACCGTCTCGCGCATCGAGCTCACGCTCTACGAGCCTCCGGTGGTGGCGCTCGAGGTCGACTGCAGCGCGGGCACCTACCTGCGCTCGATGGCGCACGACCTGGGCGCGGCGCTCGGGACCGGCGCGCACCTGTCCGAGCTGTGCCGCACGCGCAGCGGCCCCTTCACCCTGGAGCAGGCCGTCACGCTCGAGGCCCTGGAGCAGTCGGCGGGGGCGCTGGAGTCGCGCGTGATCCCGATGCTCGCGGCGACCGGCCTCCCTACCTTCGAGATCGACGCCCGCGTGGCGCGCCGGGTGCGCAACGGCGTTCAGCTCGGGCGCCAGGAGATCCGGGGGGTTCCACCCGAGGGCATGCTGCAGCTGGCCCACGCCGGGAAGCTGGTAGCCTTGGTCGAGGCCCGGCGGGGCCTGCCCGAGCTGGCCACGGTGCGCGTGTTCGTTGGCGGCACCGAGGTTTAGTGCTATACAGCGCCCCGAACTTTCGAAGTAGAAGAGCATGGTCGGGGCCGAACGTCGGCACGAAATCGTCAAGCAGCACCAGCGCAAGCCCGGAGACACGGGCTCATGCGAAGTGCAGGTCGCGCTCCTGTCAGAGCGGATCTCCGAGCTCACGAATCATCTCCAGACCCACGTGAAGGATCACGCTTCACGACGCGGATTGCTGAAGCTCGTCAGCCAGCGCCGCAGCCTGCTCGACTACCTCAATCGCATGGATGAAGGACGCTACCAGTCCCTGATCGAAAAGCTGGGACTGCGTCGCTAGAGGCCGGGGACCCCCCCGGAATGAGGTCGGACACGGGTCCGATCGGGTGTCGAGTCAGAATAGATGAGAGACGTGGAATGAGCCGTATGTCGCGGCTCGACCATCGCGCGCCAGGTGGCGCCCCCGATCGCCGTTCGTCCGCCCTCGTGAAACACAACAACGAGGAATGAGAACGAGAATGGAAACTGTGCAATGCACCGTCGACGGAAAGACCGTCGGCATCGAGACCGGCAGGCTGGCCAAGCAATCCAACGGCGCCGTGCTGGTCACCCAGGGAAAGTCAGCCGTGCTGGTCACGGTGAACTCCGCGAAGCCGCGCGAGGGCATCGACTTCTTCCCACTGACCGTGGACTACATGGAGAAGATCTACGCCGCCGGAAAGATCCCGGGCGGGTTCTTCAAGCGCGAGCGCGGCATGACGGAGAAAGAGGTCCTGACCTCGCGCTTCATCGACCGCGCGCTGCGGCCACTCTTCCCGGACGGCTACCGCGACGAGACACAGGTCACGGCGCAAGTCATGTCCGCGGACCCCGACCACGAGACCGACGTGCTGGCGTTCATCGGCGCATCGGCGGCCGTGATGCTGTCGGACGTGCCGTTCCCGGCGCCGATCGCTGCGGTCCGCGTGTCGCGGGTCGACGGCAAGCTGGTCGCCAACGGCACTCACGCCGAGACCGAGGCCGCGGACCTGAACATCATCGTGGCCGGCTCCGAGACGGCGCTGGTCATGGTCGAAGGCGGCGCCAAGCAGGTCTCCGAGGCCGCCGTGCTCGAGGCGCTGCGCTTCGGTCACAAGGAGATCCTGAAGCTGATCGCCGCGCAGAAGGAGCTGGTCGCCAAGGCCGGCAAGGCGAAGCGCAAGGTGACTCCGCCGCAGCGCGACGCGGAGCTCGTGCGCAAGATCGAGGGCATGGCCCTCGAGCGCATCCGCAAGGCGAGTCAGACGCGCGAGAAGCACGCGCGCTACGAGCAGTTCGACGCCGTCGAGGACGAAGTGCTGAAGGCAATCGTGACTCCCTTCCGCGAGGCGAAGCGCGAGCTGACCACGCTGGCGCAGGTCGAGGCCGCGCAGTCCGCGGGCCGCAAGCTCGCCGGCGAAGTGAAGGACATCCTCCACGACATCCGCGGCAAGGTCATGCGCGACGACATCCTGGAAGGGAAGCCGCGCATCGACGGCCGCTCGACCACCGACATCCGGCCCATCACCTGCAGCGTGGGCGAGCTCAAGGGCCCGCACGGCTCGGCGCTCTTCACGCGCGGCGAGACACAGGCGCTGGTCACGGCCACGCTCGGCGGCACGCGCGACGAGCAGATGATCGAGGGTCTGAAGGACACCTTCTATCGAAAGTTCTTCATGCACTACAACTTCCTGCCCTTCTCGACCGGCGAGGTCCGGCCGCTGCGCGCGCCCAACCGGCGCGAGCAGGGGCACGGCGCGCTGGCCGAGCGCGCGGTGAAGATGGTGCTGCCCGAGGGCGAGGACGCGCCGTTCACGGTGCGCGTCGTGAGTGAGATCCTCGAGTCCAACGGCAGCTCGTCGATGGCTTCGGTCTGCGGCGGGGCACTCGCGCTGATGGACGCGGGCATCGCGATTCAGGCACCGGTGGCGGGCATCGCCATGGGCCTGATCTCGGATGGCCCGCGCCACGCGGTGCTCTCCGACATCCTGGGCGACGAGGACCACCTGGGCGACATGGACTTCAAGGTCGCGGGCTCGACTAAGGGCATCACCGCGATCCAGATGGACATCAAGATCGACGGCCTCGACTGGGCGGTCATGGAGAAGGCGCTCGAGCAAGCGCGCCAAGGCCGGCTGCACATCCTGCAGCGCATGGCCGAGGACACCGCCGAGCAGCTGCCGGGCTTCGTGCCGCGCAGCGAGCTCAGCGAGAACGCGCCGCGCATCAGCGTGATCTGGATCAAGCCGGACCGCATCCGCGACCTGATCGGGCCGGGCGGCAAGGTGATCCGCGGCATCCAGGAGACGACGACCGCCAAGGTCGACGTCGAGGATTCGGGCCGCGTGACCATCTTCGCGCCCAACCGCGACGCGCTGGTGAAGTGCCAGCAGATGGTCGAGGAAGTGACTCAGGAGGCCGAGATCGGCAAGACCTACGTGGGCAAGGTCCGCAAGGTCACCGAC
>DATKAO010000246.1 GCA_035498015.1 Myxococcota bacterium | reverse complement strand
CACGTTGCCGAACACGGTGGGCTTCACGTAGTAGCCCTCCTTCAGGCCCTCGGGCCGGCCCACGCCGCCGGTCACGAGCGTGGCGCCCTCGTCGATGCCCTTCTGGATCAGGCCCTGGATCTTGTCGAACTGGACCTTGCTCACCACCGGTCCGAGGTTCAGGCCGTTGCCGCCCGCGAACGGGTCGCCGACCTTGATGCTCTCGGCCGTGGCCTTGGCGATCTGCAGCGCCTCGGCGTGGCGTGACTGCGGCACGAGCATGCGGGTCGGCGCGTTGCACGACTGACCGCTGTTCATGAAGCAGTTCTGCACGCCGCCCGCGACCGCGGTCGCGAAGTCGGCGTCGTCGAGCAGGATGTTCGCCGACTTGCCGCCGAGCTCCTGAGTCACGCGCTTCACGGTCGGTGCCGCGTTGATCGCGACCTGGACGCCCGCGCGGGTCGAGCCGGTGAACGACATCATGTCGATGCCCGGGTGACTCGACATCGCGGCGCCCACGGTCGGGCCGTCGCCGTTCACCAGGTTGAACACGCCCTTGGGCACGCCCGCCTCGTGCAGGATCTGCGCGAGCAGGATGGCGTTCAGCGGCGCGACCTCGGTCGGCTTCAGCACGATCGTGCAGCCCGCCGCCAGCGCCGGCGCGATCTTGCAGGCGATCTGGTTGATGGGCCAGTTCCAAGGCGTGATCAGCCCGCACACTCCGACGGGCTCGCGCAGGATCTGCGTCTTGCCGCGCTTCTCCTCGAACTCGAAGCTCTTCAGCACCTCGATGGCCTGCCCGAAGTGGGCCAGGAACATCGCGGCCTGTGCGGCCTTCGAGAGCCAGATCGGCGCGCCCATCTCGCTCGAGATGGTCTTCGCCATCTCGTCGTATTTCGCCTGGTAGGCGGCCATGATCTTCTGCATGAGGGCGATGCGCTCCTCACGCGTGGTGCGCGAGTAGCTCTCGAACGCGCGGCGGGCGGCCTTCACCGCCTTGTCGACGTCTTCGGCGCTGCCCATCGAGATGCGCGCGATCGGCTTCTCGGTCGCGGGGTTCACGACCTCCCGGGTGTTTCCCGGCTTGACCGGCGGGACCCAGGCCCCGTCGATGTAGAAGTTCAGGTGGTCTTGCATGGAGTCCTCCGTGGAGCGGTTTGGGGTGAATGCGGTTCGAGAGTGTACCGGGTCGGGCGCGCGCGCGCAGAGGGTGGGCAGGGTCTAGAATCGGGCCATGAGTCAGCCCCTCGCCGCCGGCGCAGCCGCCCCCGACTTCACCCTGGACAGCACCCCGAAGCAGAAGCTCTCGCTGCACGAGTTTCGCGGCAGGCCCGTGGTCCTGGTGTTCTATCCGGCCGACTGGAGCCCGGTGTGCGGCGACCAGGTTGCGCTCTACAACGAGATGCGCGGCGAGTTCGCGCGCTACGGTGCGCAGGTGTTGGGGATCTCGGTCGACGGCGTGTGGTGTCACGCGGCTTTCGCGGAGAACCGCAAGCTCCACTTCCCGCTGCTCGCCGACTTCGAGCCCAAGGGCGCGGTCGCGCGGCTGTACGGCGTGTACCGCGACGCGGACGGTTTTTGCGAGCGCGCGCTGTTCGTGGTCGACGCCGCCGGGCGCATCGCCTGGAGCTACCTGTCGCCGATCGCAGTGAATCCGGGCGCGGACGGCATCTTCGACGCGCTCGACAAGCTGGGAGTCACGAAGTGAGCAAGCTGCGACCGCCCGTCGGACCCGAAGACCACGCGCAGGGCAGCGCCGACGCGCCCGTCACCCTGGTCGAGTACGGCGACTACGAGTGCCCGCACTGCGGTCACGCGCACCCGATCGTGAAGCAGGTGCTGAAGCGGCTGGGCAAGAGCGTGCGCTTCGTGTTCCGCAACTTCCCGCTGGGCGAGATGCACCCGCACGCCGTACGGGCCGCGCAAGCCGCCGAGGCCGCGGGCCTGCAGAACGAGTTCTGGCCCATGCACGACCGCCTGTTCGAGCACCAGCGCGCGCTCGAGACCGACGATCTCAAGCGCTATGCCAAGCAGGTCGGACTGGACACCACGCGCTTCGCGCGCGACCTCGACGCCGACGCGATCGCCGAGCGCGTGCGCAGTGACTTCGCCTCCGGCGTGCGCAGCGGCGTGAACGGCACCCCGACCTTCTTCATCGACGGCACGCGCTTCGACGAGAGCTGGGACGAGGACTCACTCTACGAGGCGCTGCGCCGGGCGAGCGAGAAGCGCTGAAGACCTCGCGCAACGGCGGGGCTCGCAGCCGCGAGGACTACTGTGACGCGGGGCTCGGGCTGCTCGCGGAGCGGGGGGCGGAGGCGGTCACGATCGCGAACCTGTGCGCGCGCCTGCGCGTGACCAAGGGCTCGTTCTACCACCACTTCCGCGGCCGGACCGACTTCGTGCGCCAGCTCCTGCGCTACTGGGAGCGCGACTACAACGCGCGGCTGCGCAGCTGGATCCTCGGGGTGTCTCCGCGCGCGCGCGTGGCGCTGATCCAGAAGAATGCGCTCCGGCAGCAGCAGGTCGACCGCGCGATCCGGCAGCTGTCGCGCTCCGATGCGTACGCGGCCGCGAGCCAGCGCCGCGTCGACGCGCGGCGCGAGCGCGGCCTGGCCAGTACGTTTCGCGAGCTCGGCATGCCCGCGGAACGCGCGTCGCGACTGGCGGGCATCGCGCTCGTAATCGCCGTCGGGTCGCAACAGCTCGAGCCGCGCATGACCCCGCGCCGCTTCGCAGCGCTCGTGGCCGAGTACCGGCGCTGGGTCGACGCCTCGACGCCGCGCCGCTGAGCGGACCATACCTTGGGGTATGGTAGCCTTCGTGCCGATGGGAGCGGACATGTCCGACGTCACGATCTTCACCGATCCCCAGGCCTATCCCGACTCGGAGCGCTGGCACGCGCAGGCGGCGCGGCTGCGCCGCGAGAACCCGGTCGCGCGCATCGAGGCCGAGGGCTACGACCCGTTCTGGGCAGTGACCCGACACGCCGACGTGCTCGAGATCGAGCGCCAGCCCGAGCTGTTCCTGAACACGATCGACTCGGTGCTCGCGCCGCGGCACATGAAGCCCGAGCACGGCGGGCAGCAGATCCCGTTCAAGACGCTGATCCACATGGACGGCGCGCAGCACCGCGGCTATCGCAACCTGACCAACGACTGGTTCAAGCCGGGCGCGCTGAGACGCACGCTCGAGCCGCGCGTACGCGAGCTGGCGAAGAAGTACGTCGACCGCATGGCGCAGCTCGGCAGCGCCTGTGACTTCGCGCTCGACGTCGCGCGCTACTACCCGCTGCAGGTGATCATGAGCGTGCTCGGGGTGCCCGAGGCCGACGAGCCGCTCATGCTCGATCTCACGCAGAAGCTGTTCGGCGCCGACGACCCCGACTTCGGCGTGGGCGCCGAGCCCGAGAAACGCATGGCCGTGATCATGCAGCTGGTCGGCTACTTCCAGCGCATGACCGCCGACCGGCGCGCGCAGCCGGGCGAGGACCTGGCTTCGGTGATCGCGAACGGGCGCGTCGACGGCGCGCCGCTGCCCGACCTCGAGACACTCGGCTACTACATCATCGTCGCCACGGCGGGTCACGACACCACTTCGAGCACGCTCGCGGGCGGCCTCGAGGCGCTGATCCGCAGCCCCGAGCAGCTCCGGGCCCTGCAGCGCGACCCTGCCGGGATCGACAACGCGGTCGAGGAGATGATCCGCTGGGTGACTCCCGTGCGGCACTTCCTGCGCTACGCGCAGGCGGACTACGTGCTGCGCGGCAAGTCGATCGCCAAGGGCGACGCGCTGCTCATGTCGTATCTCTCGGCGAACCGCGACGAAGACGTGTTCGACGAGCCGTTCCGTTTCGACGTCACGCGCGAGAACGCGGCGAGTCACCTGGCGTTCGGCACGGGAGTGCACTTCTGTCTGGGCGCGAACCTCGCGCGGCTCGAGCTGGCGGCGTTCTTCCGCGAGCTCCTGCCCCGGCTCGAGTCGATCGAGCTCACCGGCCCCACGGAGTACACGGCGGCGACGTTCGTGGGCGCGCCCAAGCGCGTGCCGATCCGCTACCGGCTGCGCGGCTAAGACTCCCGCGGCCTTCGCCAATCTCTGGCTCCGCTTCGCGCACCTGTTCATTCCTGAGCAGGTGCGCGCCGACCCGGCCGCCTACCGCATCTCGCGCATCGCGCTCGGCATCTTCGTCGCCACCAGCTTCGCCGGGGTCGGCTTCCGCCTGATCCACTGGGGCAGCTCCGCGAGCTGATGCAGCGCGGCGTCCAGCGGGACCGCGTTGCCGCGTCGGCCTGGTATCCCGTCCGGATCTACGACCGCGTGCTCACGCTCATGATGAAGCGCGCGGGCGGCGGGCAGACCGAGTATCTCGTCGAGCTGGGACGCGAGGGCACTGCGGCGCTGGCGCGGCAAGGGATGTACAAGCAGATGGACCGCCAGGCGGGCTCCGAGCCCGACGCGGCCTTCGTGCGCACGCTGCTCACGCTCGCCAAGGCGCTGTACAGCTTCACGAGCTGGGAGCTCGAGTCGTTCGACGCCCGAGCCGGCTCGTTCGTGATCCGGATCTCCGGCGCCGGTGACTACCCCGACTCACTGCGCTGGCGCAACTGCGGATTCCTGGAGACGATGACCTCCCAGGCCATCGGCCGGCCTGTACGCTCGTGAGCGAGCGAGAGCCTTGGGACTCCATCCGGTTCCGCGTGCAGTGGCGCCAGCCGAAGCCCAGCTAGCCTCCGTTCATCGCCGCGCAGACCTGCTGCACTCCCGGCGGGAGCGCGGGCGGTCCGGGTGAGAGCGCGCGCTTCAGCACCGCGACGTCCACCACGTCGCAATCGGTTGCCCCGCCGATCACCGAGCAGCGCGCGGCGCCGCCCGGCGGGAGCGGCGCGCCGGCGGGGTTCGCCAGCGCCGCGCGCAGCAGCGCGAGGTCGGTGGCGTCGACGTCCAGGTCGAGGTCGATGTCTCCGCACACCTGGTCGCGCGTGAGCGAGCTCACGGCGATCACGATCTCGCCCTGCGCGCTCTGGATCATCGCCGACGTGCCGGTCGCGATCGCCCAGGGCGGATCGGGAATCGTGGCGTAGAACGCAGGCGGAGAGAGCGCCGGGGCCAGGAAGAACGTCAGCGACACCGGGCCGAGCTGCGCGGAGGCCAGCGGGCTCACGTCGAAGTCGACTTCATAGACCGAGACCCGGCAACCCGGCGGATCCAGCTCGTTCTGCAGGTTCACCACGACGGAGCAGGCGCCGTCGGGCGCGCAGTCGACTCCGGGCGGGACGCCCGTGGTCGCCGAGCCACTCACTCCGGCCACGCTGAACTGCGCCGCGCGCAGGGCGAAGAAGCTGCGGGTCGCCGCTCCGTCCGTGCACGGATCGCCCTGCTGCACGTAGGACACGCTGCGGTCGAGCACGAACAGTCCGCGGATCGGCGCGCCGGCGGAGATGAGCTGACTCCACGGGCCGTAGACCGAGTCGACCGTGCCGTCGAAGCGCCACTGAGTCTCGGCTGCGCGCGCCGTGACTGCCGCCGAGAGCCACAGCGCGGCGAGCGCGATGCGCGGCCCCGTCATCTCGGGCTCGCCCCGTAGCTCCGGTGCAGCGCCTCGACCACGTCGAAGAACTCGCGGCGGATGTCCTCGACGATCTGCTTCACGGGCTTCACGGCGTCGATCCGGCCGCACACCTGGCCGGTGAGCGCGATGGCGGCCTCCATGTCACCGCCGAAATACAGGTCGCGCGCCGAGCCGAACTCGCCGAAGACGTTCTTCTCCAGCTCCTTCTCGAGCCGGGTGCTGCGCTCGGTGCGCAGCGCGCGCAGAGCGGGTGAGTGGAAGCGGTTCAAGAAGACCGTGTCGGTCTCCTCGGCGCGCACGATCGCGTCCTTCCAGTTCGGGTGCACGGGTGACTCGGCAGACGAGACCATGCGCGTGCCCAGCTGGACGCCCTCGGCGCCGAGCGCGAAGGCAGCGGCCATGGTGGCGCCGTCGACGAAGCCGCCCGCCGCCACGATCGGCACCGGCACGCGCGAGCGCACCAGCGGCAGGAGCACCATCGACGCGACCTCGCGCGGGTTCTTGAAGCCGCCGCCCTCCCCGCCTTCGACGATCAGCCCGTCGACGCCAGCCTCCACGGCCTTCAGCGCCGCCTTGAGGCTCGGCACGACGTGGAACACGGTGAGTCCGCCGGCCTTCAGCTCCTTGGTGTAACGCTCGGGGCTGCCGGCGGAGGTGGTCACGAACTTCACGCCCTGGTCGACCACGAACTTCACGATGTTCGGGTCGCGCACGAACGCCTGCGCGATGTTCACGCCGAACGGCTTGTCGGTGAGCGTGCGCATCTTGCGCACCTCTTCGCGGATGGCGTCGAGCTCACCCGACGAAGTCTCGATGATGCCCAGGCCGCCGGCGTTCGACACCGCCGACGCGAGCTGCGAGCGCGCGATCCAGCCCATGGGCGCCTGCACGATCGGGATCTCGACCCCGAGCATGCGAGTCACGCGGTTGTCGAACTTGCGGGGTTCCGGCATCCGCGGATGGTATCAGGTTACTTCTGGGCTCGGGGCGCCGCGGCGGCCGCGTCGCGCAGGGGCGGCTGCGGCGCGTCGAGCGCGGCCAGGTCCGCGCGGGCGGCCTCGAAGAAGGTCAGCGCGAGCTGACGGGCGGGCTCGTCCTTGGCCTTCACGGCCGCCACCGCGGCCTCCTTCCAGCGCTCGGCCTCCTGGTTGAGCTCCTCGCGGCGCTTGGCCTTCGCCGCCTCGGCCTGCCACTCGGCCTCGCGCGCGGTCTCGCGGGCGATGATGAGCTCGGACGCCCCCAGTGACACGATGCCGAGCGGGATGCGCGCGGCGAGCTTTTCGGCCTTCGCGCCGGGAGTGTCCGTCGGCTGCCAGGCGAGCACACACCCGCCCAGTGACAGCGCAGCGAGACACTCTCGCCAGGGAACCCGCACCATCGACTCACTCCTCTCGAGAGAGTCGACTCGTTAGCGCGCCGAGTCTCGCGGGGCAAGCCTCGGCGGCTGGCGCAGCACGGATCAGGGCGTCGGGGGAGATTGGATCAGCGGAAAGACGGGCACCGAGGAGACCTGCTGCACGCGCAGGCGCATGGAGGTGATGCCGGTCGTGGCGTCGTATCTGCCGAAGGCCAGCATCGTGCCTTCGGGGCTGCCCGCCAGGCCCGGGATGTCGAAGGCAATGCCGCTGCCGCTCGCCACCGTGAAGTCGGTGGCATCGAGATCCACGCCCGCGGGAGTGAGTCGGGTGCCGCGCAGCTGGTAGTCGTTTCCGACCTGGGCTTCGTAGATCACAAGCGCGGTGCTGCCGTCGAGCGCGACCGTCGGCGCGTACGAGCAACACACGCTGGTCAGCGCGACGCCCGTATCGAGCACCGCGCCGGTGGCGGGATTCACGCGCGCCCGCTGGATGATCCCGTGGTTGCTGTACACGATCATGAAGCTCGGACTCACCCAGGCGACGCTCCAGTCGCCGCCGTTCTGGATGCTGTTCGTGGTTCCGGTGGTGACTTCGATCGGGGTGGCGTCGAGCTTGACACCTGCGCGGCTGAGTCGAACTCCGAACAGGTTGTTGCCTCCACCTGCCTGATACTCGAGCCAGACCACGAGGTAGTTGCCGCCGCCGAAGGCCGTGCGCGGCGGGTCGGTGTATACGCCGGTCCGCACGGCGATGCCTCCGGGGTCGAGCGTCGCGCCAGCGGGACTCACTCGGCCCGCGTAGATCCCCCGCCCGACCGAGCGGAAGTCCGACCACGACACGAGCCAGTTGGCGCCGTCCGAAGTCACGTTCGTCATGAACGGCGAGATCCCTCCGCCCGTGAAGAGCGGCAGACCCGCGGGGTCGAGCACCGCTCCCGTGACCGGGTTCACGCGCGTGCCGTACACGCCGCCGCGCTGGTCGTGCCAGACCACGAGATAGTTCGCGCCGTTCCAACCCACCGAGGGGCTATCCGGGAAGAACGCGCCGGCGGACAGCAAGATGCCCGAGGAATCGAGTGAGTTGCCCTGGGCGTCGAGGCGGGCAGCATAGATGCCGTCCACGTTGTTGCGGTCGTCGTGCCAGACCACGAGCCATTGACCCTCGCCGCCGGCTGCGATGCCGACTTCTTTCTCGCCGTTCGCCCCGCTCGAGAGCAACAGCCCCGGCGCGTCGAGCAGCGCGAGTGTCGTGGAGAGCCGTGAGCCGTAGGCGTCGTAGTTGGAGGCGCCGCCGGAAGTCTGGTCCCAGGCGATGTAGGTCGCGGATCCCGCCGCAAACACGCCGAGGTCCCCGGCAAAGATCCCGGCGCCAGGCGACCCGGTGAGTGCCGCGCCCGAGGCGCCGTTCAGCAGGGCGCCTGCGGCACTGACTCGATTGCCGGTGAAGCCGCCGGCGCCGTCGAGCCATGCCACGGTGTAGCTCGTGCCGTCGTACGCCACACCGGGGTTGTACTGCCCGTTCGTCGCGGTGCTGAGCTGGAGGCCGGCCGGATCGAGCACGGCCCCTGCAGCACTGACTCGCGCAGCGAAGACCTGGGTGCCCGCGGTCGCCGAGTTGCGTTGGTCTTCCCAGACCACGAGGCTGGCCGAGCCATTCGAGGCCACCTTCGGCCGGTTCTCGTCGGAAGCGCCTGCGGAGATCGCGATCCCCGTGCTCGCCGAGTCGAGCACCGCGCCGGCGGTGCTGACTCGGCTGCCGTACACGTCGTACTGGCTCCCCGATCGGAAGTCTTCCCAAACCACTTGCCAGCTCGTGCCGTTGTAGGCGACGGCGGGCGCGTCCTGGTCGTTGGTGGCCGTAGAGATGGGAATGCCGTTCGGATCGAGCGAGGTCGAGCCGGTGACTCGCGCGCCGAAGATGTCGGAGCCCGCTCCCGAGCGGAAGTCCTCCCAGACCACGAGCGCGGTCGCGCCGGCGCTGGCGATCGACACTCCGGTGCTCCCGTCGGCGCCGCTCGCGGCACTCTGGATGGCGAAGGGCGCGGTGTCGACCAGCGCGCCCGTCGTCGCGACGCGCCGCCCGTAGATCAGCGCATCGTCGCCGCTCACCCAGGCCACCAGGAAGTTGGTGCCGTCCCAGGTCACTCCAGGCCCGTAGCCGTATTGGCCCAGCGCGGTGACGGCGATGCCCTTGGGATCCAGAACCGCGCCCGCGGAGCTGATGCGCGTGGCGAACACCTGGGTATTCAGGCCCGAGCGATCATCGGTCCAGACCGCGAGATAGCTGCCTCCGCTGTACGCGACGGTGGGAGCGCTCTGATCTGCCGACGCGGGACCGGTCACGGGTGTGTCGACCCCGCGCTCCGGCCCGATCACCGGGTCGAGCGTGGCCGGGAAGCTCGAGCGCTCGAGCGTGTCGGCACTCACCACTAGCGTGAGCTCGTTCCCGTCGAAGCGCTCCGCGACCGGCGTGCGCTCCCCGTTCGCGTCGACCCAGGTCGCCACCCCGATGCGCAGGCCCAGCCCCGTGCCCGGGTCGCGGAAGTGGAAGCCGCTCGGAGTCTCTCCCGCGGGCTCGAGCCCCGAGGCGCGCACGCGCAGCTCCAAGTCACCGGTGCCGCGCGGCCGCGCCGCGAAGCGGAAGCTCAGCTCGAGCCCCTGGTCGCGGCTTTCGAGGCGCTCGACGACGTCACGAGCCGCGAGCTCGACGGCGCCGTCGGCGGTGACCTCGGGTCGGGCACCGAGCTCCAGCGACCCGCCGCGCCGGCCGGCGGCGACGGTCTCGAGCTCGAGCGCCGCACCGACGACCGGCTGCGGCCGGTGCAGCGCCGCAGGCTCGTGGGGCCGGCGGCGCGCGTTCGAGCGCGACTCACGAGTCATCGGCCGGATGCTGACCCGGCCCTCCGACGCGCTCACCGCGTAGCTGGCACGCCCGCCCACGAGCGCGGTGCCTTCGCGCCGGAAGGAGCTTCGGGCACGCTCCACGACCTGCTTCAGGTCGAAGCGCGGCGCGGCCTGGGAGGCTTCGACGCTGGCCGGCGCGGCGGCGGGTGCCGAGGCTGCAGGCGCGGGCTCGGGCGTTAGCGCGTTCTCATGTTCGTCGCCGCAGCCGACGAAGGCGAACGAGAGAGCCGGGACAACCGCGAGGACGCGCAGTCGCATGATGGGCACCTCTATCTCGCCGCATCATACGCCCGGGTCGGATCCGCGAACACGCAGAAGTGTCGGCACGGTCGAGTGAATCGAAGTCAGCGCGCTGCCCTTCGCGACCCGGCCGCTCGGGTCTGCGAGACCTCGTACAATGCGCGCAGGGAAGGCCGGAGGAGATTCCGATGCTTCTGCAGGGTCTGCGCGTGGTCGAGATGGGTTTCTGGGTGGCCGGCCCGGCCGCGGCCGGGCTGCTCGCGGACTGGGGCGCCGACGTGGTGAAGATCGAGCCGCCGCGCGGTGACCCGATGCGCCAGTTCTACCGCGCGCTCGCGGGCGTGGAGCTGCCGGGCTGCCCGGGCTTCGAGCTCGACAACCGCGGCAAGCGCTCGGTCGTGCTCGACCTGGCCGATCCCGAAGCGCGCGCCGCGGCGCGCCAGCTCGTGCTGGGCGCCGACGTGTTCATCACCAACTACCGCAGCGACGCACTCGAACGGCTCGGCTTCGACTACGCGAGTCTCTCGGCCGAGAACCCGCGGCTCGTGTACGGGCACGTGACTGGCTACGGCCAGGACGGACCCGACGCCGGCAAGGCCGCCTACGACATCGGCGCGTTCTGGTCGCGTTCCGGAATCGGCTGGATCCTCGCCCCCGCCGGCGCGGATCCGTCCGGCTCGCGCGCAGGCTTCGGCGACCACACGACCGCGGCCCACTGTCTCGCGGGCGTGCTGGCCGCGCTCCTGGCCCGCGAGCGCACCGGCAAGGGGCAGCTCGTCGACGCGTGTCTTCTGCGCAGCGGCATCTACACGATCGGCTTCGACGTGACCCAGCAGCTCGCGTTCGGCGCAGTGACTCCGGTCGGGCGCCGCGAGGAGAGCCCATCGCCGACCATCACCTCGTTCCGCACGGGCGATGGCCGCTGGGTGTGGCTGCTGGGCGTCGAGGCCGAGCGCCATTGGCCGCGGCTCGCGCAGGCGCTCGAGCTCGAGTCACTGATCGGCGATCCGCGCTTCGCCACGCCGCAGGCGCGCGCCGCCAACTGCCGCGACTTGCTGCGCATCCTCGACGAGCAGTTCGCCAAGCGCCCGCTCGACGCCTGGCTGCCGCGCTTCGAGGCCGCCGACGTGTGGTGGGCCCCCGTGAACAGCGTGGCCGACGTGGTCCAGGACCGGCAGGCGCTCGCCGCCCGAGCGTTCGTCGACGTGCCCGACGGCAAGGGCGGGACACAGAAGAGCGTCGGCTCGCCCGTGCTGTTCAGCGGCGCCGACGTGACTCCGCGCGGCAAGGTGCCCGGGATCGGCGAGCACACCGAAGAGGTGCTGGCCGAGCTGCGCAGCGCGCGGCGCTGACTCGCAGGTTCGAGTCACGACAAGATCTCCTCTCGCAGGCGAATCAGCTCGCCCAGTGACCAGGCCTGGAAGGGACAGCCGCCGGGCCGGTGCGGCGCCTCGGCGTCGGCGACCTCGGGCAAGTGACCGAGCCCGAACGCTCCGAGTGCGGCCTCGAGCGGCGGCAGGAAACGCTCGCGCGCGGCGCGCCGAGCCGCGGCCGTGTTCCCACGCACGCGCAGCCACGCCTCGACGAACGCGCCCGCCAGCCAGGGCCAGGCGGTCCCCTGGTGATAGGCCGCGTCGCGCTCGCTCGGGCCACCCGCGAAGCGCGGCGCGTAGCTCGGCGAGCCAGGCGCGAGCGTGCGCGGGCCGAGCGGCGTCCACAGCCGTGACTCCACGGCGTCGACCAGGCGCCGCGCGCGCTCCCCTTCGAGCAGGGCAAGCGGCAGGCCGCCCACCGCGAACAGCTGATTGGGTCGGAAGCTCGGATCGACGCTGCCGGCCACGTGGTCCACGTCGACCACGTCGTAGAGCGCGCCCTCGGCCTCGTTCCAGAAGCGGGCCTGGAACGCGGCGCGGCCGCGCTCGAGTGACTCGCGCAGCGCCGGACGCCATTCGGCGGCGATCGCGAGCGCGTTCAGCCACAGCGCCTGCACCTCGACCGGCTTGCCGATGCGCGGAGTCACGACCCGGTCGCCCACGCGCGCGTCCATCCACGTGAGCTGCTGGCCCGGAACGCCCGCGGCCAGCAGGCCGTCGCGGTCGGCGCGGATGCCGAAGCGGGTGCCGCGGGCGTAGCCCGCGAGGATCGCCTCGATCGCGGCCTGCAGGCGTTCGCGCTCGGGCGCCTGCCTGCGCCGCCGGAGATACTCGCCCGCCGCCACCACGAACCAGAGCGAGGCGTCGACGGCGTTGTATTCCGGCGCCTCGCCCGCGTCGGGGAAGCGGTTGGGCAGCATGCCCTGCGAGACCGCGCCCGACCACTCGGCGAGGATCCGTCCGGCCTCGTCGAGCCGGCCCGTCGCGAGACACAGGCCGCGCAGGGCGATGAACGTGTCTCGGCCCCAGTCGGTGAACCAGGGATAGCCGGCGACGATTGTCCGGCCGGTGCCGCGCCGCACGAGATAGGCGTCGGCCGCGCGCCGTAGCGGCGCGGCGAGCTCCTCGCGCCGCTTGCGCTCGTCGGCGCGCAGCGCGTCGGCGTGCGCGAGCGCGCCGCGCGAAGCCTCGAGCGCGCCGGCGCTGGCGAGCAGGAGCACCGCGCGCCCGGCGGACAGGTCGAAGTGCAGCACTCCGGGCGAAGCCAGGTCTTCGTGACCGTCGAGCCCGCGCGCGAGCTCCTGGCCGTACTCGAAGCGGCGGTACCACTCGGGCGCGTGCTCGTAGCGCGCATTCGCCAGAAGCTCGATCTCGGGCACGCCCGGGTAGGGCGCGAAGCGCAGGCGCTCGCCGTCCTGCGTGCGCGGCGCGAAGTCGAAGACGGGGTTCTCGTGCTGTAGCGCGTGGTAGTCACGGCCCGAGAGCAGCGGCCGCACGGACAGGCGCACGCTCGCAGCAGGAGTCACGAGGCGCCAGGCGACGAGCGCCGCCGGCGCGCCGTGGCGCACCAGGATCTCCTGTTCCAGCTCGATCCCCCCGGGCAGCCGGAAGCGCCACGTGGGCCAGGGCTCGTGCGCGAAGGCCGCGATCCGGTCCGCGCCGTCCGGATGCACCACGCCGGGCGCGTAGCGCTGGGCGGAGAGCGCGGCGACACCGATCGGTGTCGTGACCCAGGCCTCGAGGCCGTTCACGAGCACCATGCGCCCGGTGGGCGGCGTGGTCGCCGCGAGCAGCAGCGCGTGATAGCGCCGCGTGCGTACCCCGCACACCGTGCCCGAGGCGAAGCCGCCCAGGCCGTCGGGCTCGAGCCACTCTCGCTCGTCGAGGTCAGTCATTTCGATCGCACCTCGATGCGCAGCGCGTGTCCGTCCGGATCGCGCAGCGACACGGCTTGCGTCACGTCGGCGATCACCGGGACTCGGCTAGCAGCTCAGCGGTACAGGTAGGCGAGCCAGCCGTCCGGCTCGAAGGGGCGCCAGTCGTCTTCCTTCTGCGCCAGCCGGTCGGCGATCGCCCAGAGCACCAGCGGGTTCCAGCCCAGCCCGCAGTGACTGCCGGTGACTTCGATGTTGTCGCGCCCCGGCCCCTCGGCCTCGCGGCACACGCGCCAGTGCGTGATGCCGTCGCTCTTGCTGAAGATCGCGGTCGAGGGAACCGGCGGCGCGGCGCGGATGCGCTCGACGCGCTCGGGCATCTCACTGGCCAGGTCGCGGCCCGAGGCGAACTCGAAGAAGCGCGCCAGCGCGGTCGGCCGGGCCACGTCGCCGAACGGGCTGCCCAGGGTGATCACCTGGCGCACGCGGTTGGGCAGGAGCTTGGCGAGCTCGCGCGCGTAGATCCCGCCCAGGCTCCAGCCCACGATCGAGAGCTTGCGCTCGTAGCGCGCGTAGAGCTCCGCCGCGCGGTCGACCAGTCTCTCGCGCACGAAGTGCGGCGCGCCGAGATTGCGGCCGAGCAGCCACGGGTGAGACGCGTAGCCGAGCCGCTGGAGATAGCGGCGCAGGATCCCGGTCGAGTCGTCGCCGGCCAGGAACCCGGGCAGCACCAGCACGGGGTGGCCGTCGCCGCGCGGCGCGCGCTCGAGCAGGCGCGCCGTGCCGAAGTAGCTCAGCCACTCTGCGAACGCGCGCTGGCCCTCGAGCGCGAGGAACGCGAGCGGTCGAGCCACGGACGCCGCGCTCGGGGCGCTGCGCTCACTGCCGGGCAACGACTGCCGCCAGCTTCACGAGCTCTTCCAGCGCCTCGCCCAGATAGCGCGAGATGCGCCACGGGTCCGACACCAGCTCGCGGCACGTGATCACGCCGAAGTCGAGCTGGTCCATGTAGCTCTGCACGGTGATGTTCAGCCCCTGCCCCTCCGCCACCGCGGAGACGGGATAGTAGGTGCGCATCTGGGCGCCGCCACAGTAGAGCGGCTCGCGCGGTCCGGGCACGTTGGAGATGATCAGGTTGAACGGCGGCCGCATGCGGTCGGCGATGCGCAGGCGCGCCGCGATGCGCGCGGCTTGGGCGAACACCGCCGGGGTCGCGAACTGCGTGAAGTCCTGGAGCAGCGTCGCGGGCACCGCTTCCTGCATCTGCTTGGCGGAGCGCATCGACTCGTGGATGCGCTTCAGGCGCTTCACCGGGTCGGGCTCGTCCGTGGCGAGCTCCGCCATCACGGCACTCACCCGGTTCGAGTAAGTCGCCTTCTCGGACTCCGAGCGCACCGAGACCGGCACCGACGCGATGAGTGTCTCGTCGGGCAGCTCGCCGCGCTCCTCGAGATAGCGGCGCAGCGCGCCCGCGCACATGGCCATGACCACGTCGTTCAAGGTCGTGCCGAACGCCTTGCGCACCTTGCGCGCGTCCTCGAGCGAGAGCGTGATGAACGAGAAGCGGCGGTGCGGCGTGATCGAGCGGTTGAACGACGTGTGTGGCGCCGCGGTCTGCGGCAGCTTGGGCGCGTCGACCTGGTCACTCTGGCGCGGGCCGAACGGCCAGGGCAGCCGGCCCAGGCCGAGCGCGTCGGCGAAGGGCGCGAGCATGGGCGCGATGCCCGGCAGGTCGCGCGCCGTGCGGATGCCGAAGCGCACGGCCTTGCCCGGCTGCAGCGCGAGCCCGAACAGCCCGCGCGCGAACATCTCGACGTCGCGCGGAATCGGATCGGGCCGCCACCGGTCGCGCACGGGCGCCACGGGTCCGCCCTCGCGCGTGCGGTCGAGCAAGGTCGAAGTCATCTCGACGCCAGACACTCCGTCGATCGTGCAGTGATGCACCTTCACGTAGAGCGCGACCTGTCCGCTCTCGAGACCCTCGATCACCCACAGCTGCCAGAGCGGGCGGCTGCGGTCGAGCGGCAACGCGTGCAGGTGCGCGACCAGCTCGGCGAGCTGCTCGTTCGTGCCCGGCGGCGGCACGGCGATGTGGCGGATGTGGAAGTCGAGGTCGAAGTTCGGATCCTCGATCCAGTACGGGTGGTCCAGCCCGAACGGCACCTCGACGATGCGCCGGCGGAACGGCGGCAAAAGGTGCAGCCGCTCCGGCAACGTCGTGCGCAGCGCGCGGTACAGCGAGCCTTCGCGCGCCTCGCGCTGGTCGTAGAGCGTGAGCGAGCCGACGTGCCCGAATTGCGCGCCGGTCTCCATGTAGAGGAAGCTTGCGTCGAGGCCCGTGAGCTGTTGCATCGCGTTCCTTTGGTCGCGTGGGCACCCTACCCACGCTCCGTCCACCTCGCGTGCCCCCGCAGGGAGAGAGTACAAGAGGAGACCGCGCCATGACGACCCAGCGCCCCGGACCCGTGCTCGTGACCGGCGCCAACTCGGGAATCGGCCTCGCCAGCGCCCTGCGGCTCGCGGAGCGCGACTGGACCGTGTACGGCACCGTACGCGGCGAGGCGAAGGCCGACGCGCTGCGCGACGCCGCGCGCGAGCGGAAGCTCGGGCGACGCGTGCACCCGCTCCTGCTCGACGTCTCGGACCACGAGGCCGTGGTCGGCGCCTGGAAGGACCTGCCGGACTTCTACGCGGTCGTGAACAACGCGGGTTACTCGGAGACCGGCGCGGTCGAAGAGGTCAGCGCGGCGCAGGCGAAGGCGCAGCTCGACGTGAATCTCGTGGCGCCGGCGGTCGTGTCGGCCTGCGCGCTGCCGGGCATGCGCCGGCGCGGCGACGGCCGGATCGTGATGGTGTCTTCGGTCGCGGGCCGCGCCTCGGTGCTGCCGCTGAACGGCTGGTATCACGCCTCGAAGTTCGGCCTCGAGGCACTGTCGGACGTGCTGCGGGTCGAGGTTTCGGGCTTCGGCGTGCGCGTGGTGATCGTGGAGCCCGGCTTCTTCCGCACGTCGATCGGCGACAAGTCGCGCGAGCGCGCGGAGTCACTCGCCGGGCGGCGCGGCTCGCCCTACGCGAAGTCGTACGAGCGCATGCGCGGCATGCTCGAGCTGGTCGAGCGGGTCGCGCCGTCGGCCGACGTGGTCGCGCGCACGATCGTGTCGGCGATCGAGAGCCGGCGCCCGCGCCAGCGCTACATCGTGGGGCTCGACGCGCTCGCGACCATCGCCACCCAGCCGTTCATCCCGCGCGAGCTCACCGACTTCGCGATGCGGCTGGTGGCCGGGCTGCCCGGGCGCTGAGTGACTTCGCACTAGCTGCGGCGCAGCCCGAGCTTCTTCATGCGGCTGCGCAGCGTGTTCGGGTGCAGCCCGAGCACGAGCGCCGCGCCCCGCGGCCCCTCGATGCGCCAGCTGCACTGCTCGAGCGCAGCTCGGCTCCAGCTCGCCGTTCGCGCAGTAGGCCAGTGAGCGCACGCGCGAGGGCGAGTCCGCGAACTCGGCCACGAACGCGTAGGGGGCGCCGAGCGCGGCACACAGATGGCGCACCAGCGTGCCGAAGAACTCGATCCCGATCGCGTGCGCCGTGGCCTCGGCCAGGCGCAGCAGCACCTCGGCATCGCCTTCCCCATCGCTGACGCGCTGCGACATGCTCCGGAATCATATACTGCCGTCCATGCTGGTCATCCATCACCTCGGGGTCTCTCAGTCCGACCGCATCGTGTGGCTCATGGAGGAGCTCGGCCTCCCCTACGAGATGCGCTGGTACAACCGCGGCGCCGACGGGCTCATGCCCGCCGAGTACGTGAAGCTGCACCCGGCTTCGACCGCACCGGTGGTCGAGGACGATGGCCGCGTGCTGTCGGAGTCGGCGGCGATCCTGGAGTACATCTGTCACAAGCACGGCGGCGGGCGACTCACCGTGACCCCGAGTCAGCCCAACTACTTCGACTACCTGTACTGGATGCACTTCAACAACAACGTGCAGGGGCTCTTCTTCGCCAAGCTCGCGAGCCAGGGCCGCACCGACCCCGACGCGGCGCGCGTGAAGGGCTTCATCGAGCGGCGCGAAGGCGGCTACTTCCGGCACCTGGAGCAGAGGCTCGGCGCGGTGCCCTATCTCGCGGGCCCCGACTTCACCTGCGCCGACATCATGGTGACCTTCAACCTGACCGAGCTGCCGCTGTTCGGCGGGCGCAAGATCGACGACCTGCCCAACACGCAGGCCTACGTGAAGCGGATCGAAAAGCGTCCGGCCTACCAGCGGGCGATGGAGCTCGCGGGACCCGCCGCCAAGCCTAAGTGAGCCAGCGCTCGAGCAGCGCGTGGAAGTGGCGGATCTTCGTCTCCTGATAGCGCGCGAAGGTCACGTGCGTGTGTCGCGCGGCGTGTAGCCCGCGTTGCACCCGGCCCAGGTTGTACGTGTCCTGGTTGAACACGCGCGTCAGGAACCCGAGCTCGGGCGCGCACGTCCAGTCTTCGTCGTCAGCCAGCAAGTGGACCGGCGCGGGCATGGGGCGTTCGCCCGAGAACGGCGCGAGATAGATGACTTCCATGAGACAGCGATCGGGACCGCCGTCGGGCCGGAAGCGGTAGACGATGCGGTTGTACGCGCCCCAGGGATGGAAGTTCGGAAACACCGTGTAGTAGAACGAGTCGGCGAGCTCGGCGTCGGAGAGACTCTCGGCGTTGGGCACGCTGGCCTGCAGCCCGGCGCGCGCGGCGGCCGCGAGCGTCTGGCGCGCAGTCATGCCGGCCGGCACGCGAAACACCGGCTCGGAGTCGAGGCTGCGCGAGAAGAGTGAGTCGAGCATGTCCTGCTCGCTGGCGGCCCAGCCGAGCAGCGGGCTCGGGGTCATGTTGGCGGTGATCGCGCGCGAGAAGTTGCCCCAGACGTCGTACTGCGAGTTCACGTCGCCGATGCCCGGCAGGAGCTGCGGGTGGGTCCCGCCGACGTGGTAGGCCTCCATGAAGGCCTCCTGCGCGACCTTCCAGTTGCAGGGCAGGCGCTTGGCGACGTGCGCCTCCTTGTAGCGCCGCTCGAGCGGCCAGGGCGCGAAGTGACTCGACAGGTCGCCCAGGTGTTCCTCGAGCGGCGCGCAGGCGGGGTCGAGGTTCACGAACACGAACCCGCCCCAGGTGCCCACGCGCGCCTCGGGCAGGCGGAAGCGCGCGGGCTCGAGCTCCGGGAAGTCCCAGGCCGCGGGGACGCGCAGCAGCCGGCCGTCGAGGCCCCAGGTCCAGCCGTGGAACGGGCAGCGCAGCTCGCCCACGCGGCCGTCGCAGTCGCGCAGCGCGCGCCCGCGGTGGAGACAGGAGTTGTGGAAGGCGCGGATCTCGCCGGGCGCGGAGCGCAGGATCACCAGCGAGTCACCCGCGATCTCGTACAGCACGTGGTCGCCGACGAGGGCGAGCTCTTCCTCGCGGCAGGCCATCTGCCAGACGCGCCGCCAGAGTCTCTCGACCTCACGCTCGTGAAAGGCGCGCGAGGTGTAGCGCTCGATCGGCACGCGCACGAGCGGCAGGTCGGCCGGGGCTTGCCGGCGCAGGACTTCTGGAACGGGCCGCGTATCGCGATCGAGCAGGTCCTGGTAGGAGACCGCCTTCGGGTCGGCCGCGGGCCGCTCGGGTGACTCGAGCTCGGCGCGCGCGGCCGGGCTCACGCCGCCGCCGAGCAGCGGTCCGCCGACCCAGCCCAACAGGTGCGGGTCCGCCTCGCGCAACACGCCCGAGTGCCAGCGGCCGTCGGGATGGAACAGACCGACGTGACCGGCGCCGTCGTCCACGCGCACCAGGCCCTCGCCGGTGGTCTCGTAGAGCGCGCGCGTGAACGGGTGGCGGAGCTTCACGACGCGGCCGCCGCGCGCCGCGCACGCCGGGGCGCCCTGGGACTCTGGCTCTCGGCCAGCAGGGCCGCCTGCTCGCGCCGCGCCGCGCCTTCGAGCCCGCGCCGTGCGCTGCCCCGGGCCACGCCCAGCACGAGCGTGCCCACCGAGTGCGGCATGGACGCGCGCAGGCCGCCGTCGGAGAGGTGGCCGCGCGCCCACGCCGCCGACGCCGAGACACAGGCGGCGGTGAGCTGCGACGCGAGCAGCCCGAGGTCGACCCAGTCGGCGAGCTGGCCCTGCGCGCGCATGAACTCGAGCTCGGCCGCGAACGCCGCGGTCAAGTCGCGCACGAGCGCAGCCTGCGCAGGCCCGGTCTCGCGCGCGGCGCCGAACGCGGCGACCAGTGACCGGTGGTAGGCCGACTGGCGAGTCATGTTCTCGGCGGAGCGCGCGGCCAGCGCCAGCAGGCGGCGCCAGCCGCGCGGTCCCCCTTCCGTGGTGACTCGCTCGAGCACCTGGCGGAAGTGACCCTCGGCCGCCGCGGTGAGCAGGCCTTCCTTGCCGCCGAACTGGTTGTAGAGGGTCGGGACCGAGACACGGCAGCGGCGCGCGAGGTCGCGCACCGTGAGCTCCGCCCAGCCGATCTCCGCCACCGCCTCGCGCACCGCGTCGAGCATGCGCTGGCGCCGCCACAGCCTCTGCTCCGTGATCAGGTCCATAGCCCCGAGTTTAACTTGTTCAGGGCCTTGAATGCATTCAAGATCGCGGCATGCCCGTCGACCTCGCGCGCACCCACCCGTTCGACCCGGCGCTGCTCGAAGACCCCTGGGCCTGGTACGCGGAGCTGCGCGCCCGGGCACCGGTGTTCCGCGACCCGTTCACCGGCATCTTCCACGTGGCCAGCTACGAGCTCGTGCTCGCGGCGCTCCGAGACTTCGAGACCTTCTCGAACCGCTTCGCGCCCGCCATGGGCGCCGGGGCGGGCGCGCTGTCGGGCGACCCCGAGCTCGCGGAGCTGGCCGCGAAGTCCTACCCGCCGATCGACACCATGCTCACCGCCGACCCGCCCGAGCAGCGCCGCTTCCGGGGCCTGGTGAACAAGGCGTTCGCGCCGCGCCGGGTCGACTCACTCGAGCCCGAGATCGAGAAGCTGGCGCAGGCACTGATCGACGGCTTCGCGGGCGAGGGCCGCTGCGAGGTGCTGTCGCAGCTCGCGGTGCCGCTGCCGCTCACGGTGATCGCCGACCAGCTCGGCGTGCCGCGCGCCGACCTGTCGCGGCTCAAGCGCTGGACCGACGGCTTCACCGCGCAGCTCTCCGGTCTGGCCGCAGGCGAGGACGCGCGCGACGCCGTGCGCCGCATCGTGGAGTTCCAGCAGTATTTCGCCGCGCGCATCGAGGACGCGCGCCGCGCCCCGCGCGAGGACATCCTCTCCGACCTGGTGCGCGCGCGGCTCGAGGGCGAGCGGTCACTCGACGTGCCCGAGATGCTCTCGATCCTGCAGCAGCTGCTCGTGGCGGGAAACGAGACCACGGCCTCGGCGCTGGCCGAGGGCCTGCTCCTGCTGGCGCGCCATCCCGAGCAGCTCGCGCGCGCGCAGGCCGAGCCCGCGCTCGTGCCGAATCTCGTGGAGGAGGTGCTGCGGCTCTCGACCCCGACCGCCGCCATGTGGCGGCGCACGAAGCGCGCGACCGAGCTCGGAGGCGTGGCGATCCCGGAAGGCGCGATGGTGCTGCTGCGCTTCGCCTCGGCGAACCGCGACGAGTCACGCTTCCCGGAGCCCGACCGCTTCGACCTGGCGCGCGCCAACGCCGGCGAGCACCTCGCGTTCGGTCACGGCATCCACTTCTGCCTGGGCGCGGTGCTCGCGCGGCGCGAGCTCACGGTCGCCTTCCGCGCGCTGTTCGAGCGCTTCGCGGCGTTCCGGCTCGTGCCGGGCGCCCCCGAGCCGCGCCACAAGCCGAGCGTCCTTTTGCGCGGGCTCGGCGAGCTCCGGCTCGAGCTCGACGCGCGCGGCGCGTAGCGCAGCTCCCGAGGCGCGAGTCACGGCCGGGGCGCGAGCCCTTCCCAAAGCAGCTCCGTGAGCTGGGCCGCGAGTCGCCGCGCATCGCGCTCGGCGGCGGGCTTCTGGATCCACCACAGGCCCGCCATGTGCAGCATCCCGATGATCGCGTGGCCCCACGCCTCGGCCGGCGCCGGATCGAGACCACGGCTCTGGCGATCCAGCGCGATGCCCGCGATCAGCGGCTCCGCGGCCCGGCGCGCGAAGGCGAGCGTGCTTGCGAGCGTCGTATCTCCCGCGCCCGCGCCGTTCACGAAGGCGTAGACATGACGGTCGGCGGCGATGGTCTCGAGCTCCGCCCGGATCATCCGTTCGAGTGAGTCGCGCCCTCCGACCGCGCTGGCGAGCGCAGCCCGGATCTCGGACTCGATGCGCGTCAGCAGGCGCTCGCTGAGCGCATGCACGAGGGCGCGCCGGTCGCCGACGTGCGCGAACAAGGCGGGCTTGGTCACTCCGGCTCTCGCTGCGATCTGCTCGAGCGAGACCGTGGGACCTTGGCGGCGGATCGCGCGTTCCGCCGCGTCCAGCAGCCGTTCGCGATCGACCAGCGGCGGCCGTCCGCGGCGCGCGCCCGAGACCGGGTCAGCTGGCAGCGCTCCGCGGCGGCGCTTGCGGGCGCGTCCTCGCTTTTGCATTGGCTTTTCCTACTCGTGGTAGGATAACAGGGCTCGCTACAAGGGAGAGGAATTCGATGAGCGCCGACCCCTCGATGTTCGCCACGCCCTTTCACTTGCAGGGCAACTTCGCGCCGGTCTTCGACGAGATCACGCTGACCGACCTGCCCGTGACGGGCGCGCTGCCGAAGCAGCTGAACGGCCGCTTCTTCCGCAACGGCGCGAATCCGCAATCCGGAACGTCGCCGCACTGGTTCCTCGGGAACGGCATGCTCCACGGCGTGCGGCTCGTGAACGGCCGCGCGGTCTGGTATCGCAACCGCTACGTGCGCACGACGCTGTTCAACGACGCGAATGCGGCCGCGATCAATCCAGACGGATCGACCGACCTGACGGCGTCGCTCGCGAACACCCACGTCGTCGCGCACGCCGGGAAGATTCTCGCGCTCGAAGAGGGGCATCTGCCGTGGATCGTGTCTCCCGAGCTCGACACCGTCGGACCGCACGACTTCGGCGGGAAGCTGCGCACCGCGATGACCGCTCATCCGCGCCTCTGCCCAGTCACGGGTGAGCTGCTCTTCTTCGGGTACGGCGCGCTTCCACCCTATCTCACGTATCACCGCGTCGCGGCGGACGGCACGCTCGTGCAGAGCGAGGAGATCACCGTCAAGGGCCCGACGATGATGCACGACTGGAACGTGACCCGGAACTACGTGGTGTTCATGGATCTGCCGATGATCTTCGACCTCTCGCTGCTCGAGCGCGGCGGCATCCCGATCCGCTGGAGCGACGACTACGGCGCGCGTCTCGGCGTGATGCCGCGCAACGGCAGTGACAAAGACGTCGTCTGGTACGAGATCGAGCCCAGCTACGTGTTCCATCCGATGAACGCGTACGAGCACGGCGACGACATCGTGATCGACGTCGCGCGCTTCAAGAAGCTCGCCTTCAGCCCGGCCGACGGCGAAGGCACGCCAGCGCTGCTGCACCGCTGGGTGATCGACCGCAAGGCGGGCAAGGTTCGCGAGCAGCCGCTCGACGATCGGGCGGCGGACTTCCCGCGCGTCGCCGACGAGTGCGTCGGGCTGAAGCACCGCTACGGCTACATGACCGGGCTCGGCAGCATGGACGAGTTCGGCGGCCACCTGCTGAAGTACGACCTGGAGCGCGGACACAGCGAGGTCTGGCAGTGCGGCAAGGGCAACGGCGCCGGCGAGCCGGTCTTCGCGCGCGCTGGACGCGGCGAGGATGAAGGCTACGTGCTGACGTTCGTCTACGACGCTGCGCGAGACGCCAGTGACCTGGTCGTGATCGACGCGCAGAACTTCGCGAAGGGGCCGATCGCGCGCGTGCACCTGCCGCGCCGCGTCCCGTACGGCTTCCACGGCAGTTGGATCGCAGACTGAGTCTCTCCGGATGGCGCGAGCCCACGACCACGAGATCGTCTCGATCTACCCGTTCAGCGACGAAGAGGTCGATGCGCTGCTCACTCACTCGAACGAGTGCGTGCTGATGTGGGCGACGAAGGACGGCTGGCCCGTCGGCGTGACTCACGCGTACGTCTGGCGCGACGGGAAGATCTGGCTCACGTTCGCCGCGCACCGCCACCGCGCGCAGGCGATCCGCCGCGACGACCGCGTCTCGGTCAACGTGAGCAGCGCCGGCTATCCGCCGGGAGCACCTCACTCGCTGCCGCGCGGCGCGCTCACGCTCAAAGGCCGCGCCAGCTTCTTCGACGACGACGAGACCAAGGACTGGTTCTACCGCGCGCTCTCGCAGAAGCTCTTCCCGGCCAGCGCCGAGGGCGAGAAGTTCTTCTACTCGCTGCTCGACTCACCGCTGCGCACGATCCTCGCGATCACGCCCGAGAAGAAGATCATGTACAACGCGAGGAAGGCGAACGCGCACCTGTCGGGCTCGATCGAGGAGAAGGACCTGGGTGCCCGCCTCTCGAGCGACGCAGAGCGCATGAACCGCGAGCGCACGCGCCGAGGGCTGCCGCCGCGCTGAGAGGGACCATGCTCCGACCGTTCCGCTTCGCCGTGCAGTCGTTCAGCGCCACTTCGGGCAAAGAGTGGCGTGAGCGCGCCCGCCGCGCCGAGGCGCTGGGCTACTCCGCGCTGCACCTCGCCGACCACGTCCTGGGCCCCGGTCCCGCGATCGCGAAGAGCAGCCATCCGATCCAGGAGCTCGCCGCCGTGCCCGCGATGATGGCCGCGGCCGACGCGACGACGTCACTCAAGGTTGGCTGCCGCGTGTTCTGCATCGACTACCAGCACCCCGCCGTGCTGGCGAAGCAGGCCGCGACGATCGACCTGCTCTCCGACGGGCGCCTCGAGCTCGGCCTGGGCGCAGGTTGGCTCGCAGCCGAGTACGAGTCACTCGGCATCGTGCTCGACCCACCCGGCGCACGCATCGCGCGGCTCGAGGAGACGATCCGCGCCTTCCGCGCGCTCTTCTCCGGTGACGAGGTCGACGTCTCGGGGAAGAACATACGACTCACCGGCTTCGCGGGCGCGCCGAAGCGGCCGTTTCCGCCGCTGATGGTGGGCGGCGGCGGAAGGCGCGTGCTCTCGCTGGCGGCGCGCGAGGCGGACATCGTGAGCCTCAACTTCAACAACCGCTCGGGCGTGATCGGGCGCGACGGCGTGCGCTCGAGCACTGCCGAGGCGACGCACGAGAAGATCGGCTGGATCCGAGCCGCGGCGGGTAGTCGCTTCGCGTCGCTCGAGCTCGAGATCGGCGCGTACTTCACGTTCGTGCAGCCGGGCGCGGAGAAGATTGCGGCGGGCATGGGCCAGGCGTTGGGACTCACACAGGACGAGATGCTGCGCCATCCGCACGGCCTGTTCGGCAGCGTCGACGCGGTGTGCGACGAGCTCGAGCGCCGCCGCGCACAGTTTGGGATCAGCTACGTCACGGTGGGAGACAGCGCGCTCGAGCCGTTCGCGCCGGTGGTCGCGCGCCTGGCGGGGAAATAGCATGTCGAAGATGATCATCATCGCGGGCACGATCGATTTTGCCGACGCGAGCCGGCGCGAGGCCGCGCTCGAGGTCGCGCGCGAGCTGCAGACCAAGACGCGCGACGAGGAGCCGGGCTGTCTCGCGTACGTCTTCGCGCCCGACCCTTGCCTGTCTCATCGCATCTGCGTCTACGAGTGCTGGCAGGACGAGGCCTGCCTCGCCGCGCACTTCAAGCACCCGAACTACTTGAACATGCGCGACACGCTGTTCCGCGTGGGCATCGTCGGCGCCGACAACCACAAGTACCGCGTCGACCTGCGCGAGCCGGTCTACGACTCGTCCTTCACTCCGCGCGCCGACTTCTTCACCGAGAGGCGATGAGTCCATGGCCGTCACTGGACTCGTACACGTCAACGTGAACTGCAGCGACTACGACCGCTCGCTCGCGTTCTACGGGCGGCTCGGCTTCCGCGAGATCTGGCGCGTGCCCGAGACGAACACGCCCGAGGTCGCGGCGGCCGTCGCCATGCCGCCCTACCGCGTGAAGGGCGCGCTGATCGCGCTCGAAGGCGCGAATCCGCCCTTCGTGATCGACCTGCTGGAGTGGAAGGAGCCGCGCGACGACAGCCGGCCTTACCCTCACCTCTACCACTTGGGGATCGCGCGCATCGCGCTCGCCTCCAACGATCTCGACGGCGACATGGCGAGACTCGCGGCGGCGGGTGTGCAGTTTCTATCGCAGCCAGCGTCGCTGGCGCCGAGCTCGGGCTCACGCGCGCGCTTCGTCTGCTTCAAAGACCCCGACGGCACCGTGCTCGAGCTGGTGGAGAATCCGCTCGGCTGACGCTGCGACAAGGAGGCGACATGAGCAGGGTCCAGGGCAAGGTGGCCATCGTCACCGGCGCCGCGTCGAACCCGGGCCTGGGGCGCGCGATCGCGACGACGCTCGCGCGCGAGGGCGCGCGCGTCGTCGTGACCGACATCGACGAGGCCGGCGTCCGTGAGTGCGCCGACGCGAT
>DATKAO010000245.1 GCA_035498015.1 Myxococcota bacterium | reverse complement strand
TCATCGCGCTCGGCGCCTGAACAGCCTCGTGCAGGAGCTGGCGCACGGTGACCTCGTCGACGGCGACAGGCTTGTAGGCGCGCACGGCGCGGCGGGCGTGGATGGCATCGCGGAGATTCATGGGGCCTCCGTTTCTTGGCTCTGGGTGTACCGCAGCAGTATGTCGCAGTCGCGAGCCCGTACGCCTTCGCTTTTCATGCGTGATTCGATGGAATCGCCACTCGGCTTGGCGGCCTGGCGGCCCAGGCCTGTGGGCTCAGGCGCACGAAGTGACTCAGCAAGGATCGCTTCTGAGACTCACTGCCCAGCTGGCGGCAGGCGGGGACTGCGCCGACCTGCGAAGCGAGCCCGTGAGAACGTGACACCGAATCGTGTAGGCAAAGCCGACGCCCGGACTCGAACCGGGGACCTGCTGATTACGAATCAGCTGCTCTACCAGCTGAGCTACGTCGGCGCGAGGTCTTGGCGCGGAGGTGGATAGCCTAGCGCAAGCCGGCGTGCACCCGCGGCGGGGGCTGCGGGGCCGTTGCAGGCCCTCGGGCCGGATGCAATGTTGGGCGCGCGTGGCAAAGCTGGCTCACGACTTCCCGACGGTCGTGGCCGTGGTGCCCGAGCCCTTTCCGATACCGCCGGCGGCCGGGACCCCTCGGCCGTGGCACCTGCTGGGCGGATTGCGCGAGCGCGGGGCGAAGCTGTGCTTGCTCGGGGTGGTGGCGGACGACGACCGGAATTGGGACGCCTTTGTCGCCCAGGAGTCACTGCGCACGCTGTTCGGCGAGGTGCGCACCGTGCGGCGCGAGAGCCGGAGCTCGTTGTTCGCGGCGTTGCGCACGCGGGTCGAGGGCCGACCCGCTCTGGACCGGCGCCACAAGAACCCCACCGCGCTGGCGGCCGCGCAAGCGGCGGCGCGGTCGCTCGTGGCCGGGCACCGGCCGGCCGTCTTCTACTGCTGGACCCTGAATGCGCTGCAGTGGGTGCCCGAGGAGTGGTGGCCTGCGGTGGCGCTCGACCTCGTCGACTCACCCAGCATGACGGTCGAGCGGCGGCTGAAGAGTGACTCGGGTCTGTCGGCGCTGCGCCGCGCGGTGCTGCGGATCGAGCTGCCGGCGCTGCGCAGCTACCTCGACCGGGCGCTACGGCGCGTGGGGGCGGCGATCACGAACTCGAGCGCCGACCTGGCACATCTCGCCGCGAATCACGCGGGTGTGAATGCGCGGCTGCACCGCGTGATCGACGGCGGAGACGCCGCCTACTTCGCCCCGGAGCCGTTCGCCGCGGTCGCGGAGTCGTCGAATGAGCTCGTCTTCGTGGGCGCCATGACGTTTCCCCCCAACGCCGACGCCGCCCGCTTTCTCGCCCGGGAGATCCTGCCGATCGTGCGGCGCACTCACCCTGACCTGAAGGCCTGGCTGATCGGCCCCGACCCCGGCGGCGCGATCGCCGACCTGAACGACGGCGAGCGCGTCGTGGTCACCGGGTTCGTCGACGACGTGCGCCCCTATCTGAAGCGCGCGGCGGTGGTGGTGTCTCCGCTGCGCTTCGGCGCGGGCATGAAGAACAAGCTCCAGGCCGGTCTCGCGATGGAGAAGGCCATGGTGGTGAGTCCAGTCACTTGCGAGGGCTTCGACGACCTGGTGCCCGGCCGAGATGCGCTCGTGGCGAGCAGCGCGCCGGAGTTCGCGGCTCGTGTGTGCGAGCTGCTCGAGAGTCCCGAGCGGCGCCGCGCGCTGGGCAGCGCGGGGCGCGCGCTGATCCGCGCGCACTACACCTGGCCCGCGGCGGTGGACGCGCTCGTGCGCGCGATCGCGAGCTGCGAGCCGGTGTAGATCGCCGCCGACGTGGGGCTCAGGGCCGGCGGGCGACCGGCGCTGACTCAGGTCGGGCAATTGCCCTTGGGCACGAAGCGCTTCCCGATCTTGCCCTGCATCTGACAGTTTCCGTTCGTGCTCGACAGGAACGAGCCGATGCAGCTTCCCTTGGCCGACGACACGTCGCCGGACTTGGTCTTGCCCTGCATCGAGCACACCAGCTCTCCATCGAGCGTCGTGCCCTCCCAGCCGCCGAGCACGCCGGAGCACGAGGTCGCGTACTTCGCCGGGTCGGCCTCGGGCTGGACCTCTGTGTCACACAACCGGCTCGCCTGCAGCGACTTGATCGTGCCCCCGTCGCAGCTTCGAACCACGTAGACGCTGCCGTCCAGGGGATCGATCGTGATGTCGTCGGTCTTGGCGATGTCGCCCCCGACGCCCAGGATGTGGCCGATGAGCAGGGGGCCGCTCAACTCCTCCTTGGTGATCAGATAACGGCTGGAGCTGGCTTCGAAGCAGGTGACTTTCAGGTTGAGCTCGAACCAGTCAGCCCGAGCCTCGAGCGCGAGCGCACAGCTGGTAGCCAGAAGAAGGGTGGCGAGTGACCGCATGTTCGTCTCTCCTCTCGGAGAGACATCCTACTCCCAGGCCGGCAAGGAGTCAGTAAGAAACGAAACGGACCGCCGGGCCAGCCGAGACGCGGAGCGCCAGCGTCGGCGCATACAGGTCGGCATCCACGCTCCAGGGCTCGGGGGCTGCGAAGCGCAGCTCGACGGCCTTCGCGGCGTAGTGCGCGAGACAGCTCGCGGGCGTGGGAATGCCGAGCCTCTGTGCCGGCAGCTCGAGACACACGCGGAACGCCCCGGCGTCGGTGTACAGGAAGTGGATGCGCTCGGGGTCGCTGCCGGCCGTGCGGAAGGGGCGGAAGCCGAGGCCGATGTCGCGCACGCTCGCGGCGCCCATGACGGTGAAGCGCTCGACTTCGAGGTGCTCGCCGTCGACCACGATCGCCACGCGGCGCGCCTCGAACAGCTCGCGCGCCAGGCGCGTGCCCGTGAGCGCCGAGCGCGCGATGCGGCCCACCAGCGACGCGGCGGCGCGCGGGCCGAGCTCGTCGCCTTCGTAGTACTGCTCGAGCCAGCGCGCGGCGACGCCGTTCACGAAGATCAAGCCGGCGCGCGCGGGGCCCTCCTCGGGCTCGATCCGGACGAGCGGGCGAGTCACCTCGAGCACGGGCTTCGCGCCGTCGAGCAGGCGCATCAGCGTGGCTTCGGGACTGAGCCTCGCTTCGAGGCTCTGGGCGATCGTGTTGACCGTTCCGCCGGGGGTCAGTGTGACTGCCGGAAGCGGCGTGCCATTCCAGATGCGCAGGAGAGGAGTCAGCGTGCCGCCCACCGTGCCGTCGCCGCCGACCAGCACGAGCTTTTCGACCCCCAGGTCGCGCAAGCGCGCGAGCGCCCGGTCGAGCTCGTCTTGGGTCTCGGTGAAGCACAGGTACTCGGGGGGCAGGAGCCGGCCCAGGCGCTCGCCCAGGCTGCGCTCCACGCGCGCGCGCCTGGCGTGCGCGTTCACGATCACCCCGGGCGCCTTCATGCCCGGGCTCCTGGCCCGCCGGTCTCCCCCACCGCGAGGGAAAACTAGCCGATCGCGCGGGCTCGGGAAGACGGGCTAGACTGCGCGCCATGTCATTGTCGGAGCGCAGGATTTGGGTGAACGGCCGGCTCGTGCCCTGGGCCGAGGCGACCGTGCACGTGCTGTCCCAGTCGATCCAACGCGGGACGCTGGTGTTCGACGTGATGCCCATCTACTGGGTGAAGCGCGGGCCCGCGATCCTGGGGCTGGACGAGCACGTCGAGCGCTTCGTGCAGTCGATGCAGCTGGCCGGCATGGCGCCGCCCTACGGCGTGCGCGAGCTGCGCGCGGGCATCGCCGAGCTGGTGCGCGCCAACCCGGGCTCGGAGCTGGTGAAGGTCAGCGCCTACTACCCGGGCGTGTCACTCGACGTGCTGCCGGTCGACCCCAAGCCCGACGTCGCGCTCGCCGCGTTCTCGATCGGCGACGTGATTGCCGGCGGCAAGCGCGCCAATGCGGGCGGCCCGGCGAAGCTGCAGATCGCGACCTCGGTCAAGATGCCCGCGAGCGTGCTGTCGCCCCAGGTGAAGATCGCCGCCGGTTACACGCACGCGGCGTTCGCCAAGCAGCGCGCGCGCGCGGCGGGCTTCCACGACGTGCTCTTCCTCGACGGCGCCGGCTCACTCACCGAGTCGTCGACGCAGAGCTTCTTCCTGGTGGTGGATGGCGCGCTCCACACGGGCGGGCTCGACTCGGTGCTCGACGGCATCACACGGCGACTCACGATCGAGCTCGCGCGCGACCTCGGCTACGACGTGAAGGAGGGCCGCATGCCGCGCGAGCTCCTGGGCCGCGCGCGCGAGGCGTTCCTGACCGGCACCACGACCAACGTGTGGCCGATCGCGCAGATCGACTCACTCGAGCTGCCCAAGCCCGTGCCGGGGCCGGTGAGCGCGAAGCTCTCGTCGCGCTTCAAGGCGCTGGTCGCCGACGAGGACCCGACCTTCTCGAAGCGCTGGCTGCAGGCGGTCTAGTTGGGCGCAAGAGCGTTGCAGGAGCGCCCGCGCATCCGCGGGCAGCAGGTGCTCGCGGGCATCCAGCCTTCGGGCGTGCTGCACCTGGGCAACTACTTCGGCGCACTGCGCCAGTTCATCGACCTGCAGGACGGGAACCGGGCGGCCTACTTCATGGCCGACCTGCACTCGCTCACCAGCATCCACGACGCCAAGCGCCGGCGCGAGCTGACTCAGGCCGCGGCGCTCGACTTCCTGGCCATGGGCGTGGACCCGAAGCGCTCGGTGCTCTACCGCCAGAGCGACTTCCCGGAAGTCACCGAGCTGGCCTGGATCCTGACCACGGTGACTCCCATGGGACTCTTGCAGCGCTGTGTCTCGTACAAGGAGAAGCTCGAGCAGGGGCTGAAGCCCGATCACGGCCTGTTCGCCTACCCGGTGCTGCAGGCCGCCGACATCCTGATCTGGCGCGCCGACCTGGTGCCGGTGGGCCAGGACCAGAAGCAGCACCTGGAAGTGACTCGCGACGTCGCGGTGAAGTTCAACCTGACCTACCGCGAGGTGTTCAAGCTGCCCGAGCCGTACATCCTGGAAGAGACCGCGGTCATTCCCGGCACCGACGGCCGCAAGATGAGCAAGACCGCCGGGAACGGCATCGAGATGTTCGCGCCCGACAAGCAGCTCAAGAAACAGGTCATGGGCATCGTGACCGATTCCAAGGGCGTCGACGAGCCGAAGGAGCCCGACGGCTCGACCGTCTTCCAGCTCTACGCGCTGTTCGCGAACCCCGAGGAGCGCGCCGCCATGGCGCAGGCGTTCCGCCAGGGCGGGCTGGGCTACGGCGACGCCAAGAAGGCGCTGCTCGACAAGGTCATGGCGCACTTCGGGCCGGCGCGCGCGCGGCGGCGCGAGCTCGAGTCACGCCCCGACACCGTGGAGGACATCCTGCGGGACGGCGCGGCGCGCGCGCGCGCCGCCACCGCGGAGCTCATGGACGAAGTGCGTTCGGCCGCGGGACTGGGCCCGCCGAGGTGAGTCGATGGAGATCGAGGGCAAGGCAGCGATCGTGACCGGCGGCGGGACCGGGGTGGGGCGCGCGACGGCGCTCGACCTGGCGTCGCGCGGCTGCTCCGTGGTGATCAACTACAGCCGCTCGCGCGAAGACGCGGAGCGCACGGCCGCCGAGTGCGCGCGCAAAGGCGTGTTCGCGATCCCGTACCAGGCCGACGTGGCCGACGACGCCGCCTGCCGCGAGATGGTCGAGGTGTGCATGAGTGAGCTCGGCCAGCTCGACATCCTGGTGCAGAGCGCGGGCACGACCGTGTTCGTGCCGCACGGTGACCTCGACAAGCTCACGACCGACGACTGGCAGCGGATCTTCCAGGTCAACGTGGTGGCGCCCTTCCAGGTGGTGCGCGCCGCGCGCAAGGCGCTCGAGCAGTCGGGCCGCGGCTCCGTGGTCATGGTGTCGAGCGTCGCGGGCATCGTCGGCACGGGCAGCTCGATTCCCTACTGCGCCTCGAAGGCGGCGCTCAACAACCTGGTGATCACGCTCGCGCGCGCGCTCGCGCCGAAGATCCGCGTGAACGGCGTCGCCCCGGGGGCGATCACCGGGCGCTGGCTCAAGCAGGGTTGGGGCGAATCCTACGACGCGATCATGAAGGGCGTGTCGGCGCGCGTGCCGCTGGGCCGCCCGTCGGAGCCCGAAGACATCTCGGCCGCGATCCTCGCGCTGCTCTCCGGCTCCGACATGGTCACCGGCCAGGTGATCGTGTGTGACGGCGGGATGACGCTCGGCGGCTGAGTTGCTCGCCAAATCGTGACTCGCGTGTGCGGGCTCTCATTCGAGAGGTCGCACCATCGTCACCCCGCGCGCCAGGGAAGCGCGTTACACCTTCGCCGTCGATCCACGACGGAGGTGGGTGAGTCATGCGGCTTCTGCACTGGTTTGTCTTCGGGTGGATCGGCATTGCAGCTGCCGCGCCCGCTCACGGCGCGGCGCTGATCCGGATCACGGAGTGGCAGTACAACGGCGACGAGTTCATCGAGCTCACCAACGTGGGCGACGTCGCGCAGGACATGACCCACTGGAGCTTCAGCGACAACACGGAGCTCCCGGCCAACGTGTCGCTGACGCCGCTCGGCACGATCCAGCCGCACGCGAGCGCGCTGATCACCGAGCGCTCGGCCGACGCGTTTCGCGCGTCGTGGGACCTGGCGGTGAACATCGCCATCCTGGGCAACAACTCCCAGAACCTGGGCCGCGCCGACGAGATCAACCTCTACGACGCCAGCACGGCGCTGGTCGACCGGCTCACCTACAACGACGCCACGGGGCAGGGCCCGCGCACGCTGAACGTGAGCGGCAACATTCCGTTCGCGGCGCTGGGCACGAACAACGCGAGCGCGGCGGTGCTCTCCGTGCCGGGTGACCTGTACGGCTCGATCACGAGCCAGGACGGCTTCATCGGGAACCCGGGTCACTACTCGCCGGTGCCCGAGCCGACCACGCTGGCGCTCTTCGCGCTCGTGGCGCTGCTCTTCGGCGGCCTCGCGAGCCGCGCCGAGGCCGCGCCGTACTACATCGGCACGGGCCTGATCCCGGGCGATGCGACCGACGGCTCCGGCCTCACCGGCACGCTGGAGGACGGAGTCACTCCCGGAAACCGGATCGGCGGCCTGGGCTCCGCGATCGCCTACACCGGGAACGGCAGCTTGTACATCGCCACCCCCGACCGCGGCCCCGCGGACGGCACCACGAGCTACGCGGACCGCTACTACACGGTCCAGGTGAACGTCGACCCCAACGCGCACACCGTGACTCCCACGGTCGTGGCCACGCACCTGCTCACGAACCAGTCGGGCCAGCAGCTCACTGGCTCGGCCGCGGCCTTCGACGCCACGAACTCACCGGCGAGCCTGCGGCTCGACCCGGAAGGCGTGCGCGCCGGCCGCGACGGCACGCTGTGGATCTCCGACGAGTACGGCCCGTTCGTCTACCAGTTCGACGCCGCGGGCCAGCGCATCGGCTCGTTCACGCCGCCCGCGAAGTTCCTGATCTCGAACCCGAACGCGAACGGCACGCTCGAGCTCCCGCCCGGCAACACCAGCGGCCGCCAGAGCAACCGCGGCATGGAGGGCCTCGCGATCACGCCCGACGGCTCGCACCTGGTGGGCGCCATGCAGAGCCCGCTGATCCAGGACGGCGCGCTGAACGCCGCCAACGGCCGGGTCGGCGTCAACCTGCGGCTGCTCGCCATGGACCTGACCCAGGGCACGAGTCAGGAGTATCTCTACCAGCTGGACACCGGGAGCCTCGGCGTGTCCGAGATCCTCGCGATCAACGACCACCAGTTCCTCGTGCTCGAGCGCGACGGGAACGCGGGCAGCAACGCGGCCTTCAAGAACCTGTTCCTCGTCAGCACGGCGGGCGCGGCCGACGTCAGCGGCATCCCCAACCTGCCCACGAACGGCCCGCTGCCCTCGGGCGCGGTCCCGCTCGCCAAGGCGGTGTTCCTGAACCTGCTCGACCCGAGCTTCGGGCTGGCCGGCGCGGGCTTCCCGGAGAAGATCGAGGGCATCGCGTTCGGCCCCGACCTGCCCAACGGCGACCATCTCTTGCTGGTCACGAGTGACAACGACTTCGGCGCGACCAACCCGACGCGCGTCTTCGCGTTCGGCATCCCCGCCGCGGATCTGCCGGGCTTCCAGGCGCAGACCTTCGACTCCGTCCTGCCGGAGCCGGGCGTGTCACTCGTGATCGGGACTGCGCTGGCGGCGCTCGCGCTCGTGCGGCGGCGCGCCGCCTAGAGGTCCATCGGATCGACCGCGGAGCCCTCCTCGTCGTCTTCCTCGACGGCGGCGGGGGCGGGCTTCGGCCGCGGCGGCGTCTGGCGCGGCGGCGGCGGCGCCTGCGCGGGCATGAGCGCGCGCGGGTCGTAGTAGAAGCGCTCCGCGCACACCTTGTCGCCGCGCACCTCGTGGATCGCCACCTCGACCAGCTTCACCTGCCGGCCGTCCTTGAAGGTGATGTTGGCCTCCCACTCGATCGCGATCGTCTTGCCCGACACGAACACGTGGCGCGCCTTCCAGGTCGCCGCCCGCAGCCCGGCGAGCCAGCCCGCGAGCTTCGAGCGGAGTGACTGGAGGCCGGTCACCGTGCCGCCGGCGGGCTCCTCGGAGACGGCGTCCTCGGTGTAGAGCTTGCCCAGGTCGAGGTTGAACTCGTCGTCCATGGCGGTGACGATGCGCCGGGCCAGCTCCTCGGCCGGCGTGGGCCGCCGCGACGGCGCGCGCACGGCGGCGCTCTTCTTGCGGCCCGGCTTCTTGGCCCCCTTGCGCGCGGTGGTGACGGCCGGCTTCTTGGCGGCGGGCTTCCGCGCGGTGGACTTCTTGCGAGCACCTATGGCCATGCGAGGCTCCCCCTGCTCGGTTTGCGCGAATTCTATCAGCGGGTTTCAGGGCGCAAAGACCCTTTCTGGTAGACTCGGGCTCCGGTGCCGAAGTACACGCCAGTGACCGACGCCCTGCACGAGTATTTGCTCGCGCACCGCAGCCCCGACGACCCCGTGCTGGAGGAGCTGCGCGCCGAGACGCGGCGGCTCATGGGCGAACGCTCGGGTATGCAGATCTCGGCCGAGGAGGGGACCTTCCTCGCGCTGCTCGTGGCGGCCACCGGCGCCCGGCGCGTGCTCGAGGTCGGCACGTTCACCGGCTACAGCGCCCTGTGTATGGCGCGGGCGCTCCCGCCGGGCGGGAAGCTCCTGTGCTGCGACGTGAGCGAGGAGTACACCGCGGTGGCGCGGCGCTACTGGCAGAAGGCCGGCGTGGCCGACCGGATCGAGCTGCGGATCGGACCCGCGCTCGACACCCTGCGCGCGCTGCCCGCCGGTGAGTCGCTGGACTTCGCGTTCATCGACGCGGACAAGGAGAACTACCGGGCGTACTACGAGGAGATCCTCCCGCGCCTGCGGCCCGGGGGCCTGGTCGCGCTCGACAACGTGCTGTGGTCGGGGCGGGTGCTCGCCGAAGACGACCAGAGCCCGAACACCGTGGCGATCCGCCAGGTCAACGACCACGTGGCCGCCGACCGGCGCGTGCAATCGGTCATGCTGGGGCTGTCCGACGGCGTGACCCTCGTGCGCAAGCTGGGCTGAGCCGTGCCGGCGACACGGCGCGGTGTCGCCGTGGTCGGGGCAGGCCGTGCCGGCCAGGCGCGCATGCGCGCGCTCGAGGCGAGCCCGCGCGCCCGGCTCGCGGCCGTGGTGACTCGCGGCGACCCGCTCGCTCCGGTGCTCGCGGACCCCGAGGTGACTGCCGTGATCGTGTGCACGCCGAACGCGCTCCACGCCGGCGCGGCACGCGCCGCGCTGGCTGCGGGGAAGCACGTCGCGGTGGAGTTCCCCCTGGCGGCGACGGCTCCGGAGGCGAGCGCGCTGTTCGCCGCGGCCTGCGCGCGCGGGCTCGTGCTGCACGAGGAGCACATCGAGCTGCTCTCGCCCTCGCAGGCGGCGCTGCGCGTGCAGGCGCGGCTGCTCGGTCCGCCGCGCGCGGGCAGCGTGCGCTTCTCGGGTGACTCGGCGGGCTGGATCGGCGATCCCGCGCTCGCGGGCAGCCCGGCGCTCGGTGCGCTCGCGCGCCTGCACCGGCTGGTCGACCTGTTCGGTCCGGCCGAGCTGCGCGGCGCGCGCCTGGGCGCCGGCGCGCTGCGGCGGCTCGAGGTCGAGCTCGCCTTCGCCGGCGGCGGGGTGGTGACTCTGGTCGAGGAACGGGGACCGGGCCTCGCGCGCAGCACCGACTGGTCGATCGAGTGCGCGCGCGGCCGGCTCGCGACGCCCCCGCCCGAGCCGCCCGGTGCGCTCTTCGCGCGCGACCTCGAGGTGTTTCTCGACCGCATCGAGAGCGGCGCCGAGTCATACGTGTCGGACGCCCGCGTGCTCGAGCTGCTCGAGCTCGTCGGGGCGATCGAGCGGCGGCTCTGTTAGGCTACGCCCCCGTGAGAGGCTGGGCCCGGAAGCTCGTCGGCAGCGCGCTGTGCGCGCTCGCGGTCACTGCCTGCAAGCGCGCGAGCGAGCCGGCTCCCTCGGCCGAGCCGACCGGCGTTCCGAACTTCAAGGTGGCCCTGCTGACTCCCGGCTCGATCCGCGACGGCGGCTGGAACCAGAGCGCGTACGAGGGTCTGCAGATGATCCACACCGCGCTCGGCGCCGAGGTCGCGCACCAGGAGACGAAGACACCGCAGGACTTCGAGTCGGGCTTCCGCGACTTCGCGGCGCGCGGCTTCAACCTGGTGTTCGGCCATGGCTTCGAGTTCCAGGACGCGGCCGCGAAGGTCGCCAACGACTACCCGCGGACCGTGTTCATCACCACCAGCGGCTCGACCCTGCGCGGCAACGTGGCGCCGATCGTGTTCGAGCTCGAGGACGCGACCTTCCTGCTCGGCTTCGCGGGCGCGAAGCTCTCGAAGACGGGCAAGCTCGGCGCGGTGGGCGGCGTGAAGATCCCGTCGGTGGAGAGCACGTTCACCGCGTTCGAGGCGGGCGCAAAGCGCGCGCGGCCCGATGCGCAGGTCACGATCTCGTACATCGGCGGCTGGACAGACACCGCGGCGGCGCGCGAGGCCACGCTCGCGCAGATCGCGGCGGGCGCGGACGTGCTGATCCACAACGCGAACGAGGCCGCCGCCGGCTTCTTCCAGGCCGTGACCGACAGCCCGGGTGTCTGGGCGTTCGGCACCAACAAGAATCAGAACGACGCGGCGCCGGGTCACGTGCTGGCCTCGGCCACGCTCGACGTGCCGCGCGCGCTCCTGCTCGTGGCCACCGAGGTTCAGAAGGGCTCCTTCGAGTCGCACCCGATGCGCTTCGGCCTGGCGAGCGACGTGATTCGCGTCGAGTGGAACGACGCGCTCAAGGCGCAGATCCCCGAAGGGCTGCGCGAGGAGCTCGACCGGCTGGCGAAACAGATCGCGTCGGGCGCGCTGCAGGTCCCGCGCGGGAACTTCTAGCGCGTGGCGCGCGTCGCGCTGCGCGACATCCGCAAGCGCTTCGGCGCGACCGAGGCACTGCGCGGCGCGAGTCTCTCGCTCGAGCCGGGCTCGATCCACGCGCTCCTGGGCGAGAACGGCGCGGGCAAGACCACGCTCGTGCGCACGCTCTACGGCAGCGTGCGGCCCGACGCAGGCGAGATCCGCATCGACGACGTGCCGGTCGCGATCGACGGGCCGCGCCGCGCGCTCGCGCTGGGCATCGCGCTGGTGCCGCAGCACTCCATGCTCGTGCCGGCGCTGTCGGTCGCGGAGAACCTGCTGCTGGGGGAGCCGGGAGCCGCCTGGCTCTCGCGCGAGCGTCTGCACGCGCGGGCGCGCGAGCTGCTGGCGGGCTCGGCCCAGGGGATCGACCTCGACGCGCGCGCCGAGTCACTCTCGGTCGGCGAGCTGCAGCGGCTCGAGATCGCGCGCGCACTGGCGCGCGGCGCGCGCGTGCTCGTGCTCGACGAGCCGACCGCCGTGCTCGCACCCTCCGAGGTCGACGCGCTGCTGCGCCATCTGGTCGAGCTGCGCGCGCGCGGGATGTCGATCGTGCTGATCTCGCACAAGCTCGAGGAGATCAGCGCGGTGGCCGACCAGGTGACCGTGCTGCGCGCGGGCGAGACCGTCGCGAGTCAGGCGCTGGCCGGCATGAGCGCGGCGGAGCTGGGCCGGCTCATGGTCGGCGACGCGCTGCCGCCGGCGGGGCAGCCGCCGGAGTCACGGCCCGGACCGCCCGCGCTGCGCCTGCTCGGAGTCACTGCGCCGGGACTGCACGGTATCGACCTCGAGGTCGAGGCGGGCGAGATCGTGGCGCTCGCCGGCATCGACGGAAACGGCCAGCAGCCGCTCGAGGAGCTGTTCGCGGGTGTGCGCACGCCCGAGGCCGGCGCGCTCGAGGTGCTGCACGCGCCGCTGGCGCTGCTCTCCGGCGACCGGCAGCGCACGGGCCTGGTGCTCGAGCTCTCCGTGGCCGAGAACCTGGTGCTGCCCGAGGCGGCGCAGGGCGGCGCGCCGCCGGTGTTCCATGCGGGCCTGGTGAGTCCGGGTGAGCTCGCGGCGGCGGCCGAGGCGGCGATCGCGCGCTTCGCGATCCGCGCGCGGCCGAGTGACCCGGCGCGCAGGCTCTCCGGCGGGAACCAGCAGAAGCTGTGCGTGGCGCGCGCGCTGCGGAGGGATCCCGGCGTACTCGTGGCGGTGAACCCCACGCGCGGCCTCGACCTGGCCGCCACGGCCGCCGTGCGCGAAGAGCTGCGCGCCCAGGCCCGCGCCGCTGCAGCCGTGCTCGTGATCTCGACCGAGCTCGACGAGGTGCTCGAGCTCGGGCAACGCATCTTCGTGTTGTTCCGCGGACGGCTCCTGCCGGTGCCCGACGGCGAGCACACGCGCGCCGCGATCGGCCGGCGCATGCTGGGCGAGGCGCCCGGGTGAGCCGGCTGCGCGCGCTGGCCGGACCTGCGGCGGCAGCGCTGATTGCAGCTGCGCTCGCCGGAGCATGGCTTGCAGCGCTCGGCGCGGACCCGGTGGCGGCGCTGCGGGCTCTCGCCGAGGGCGCATTCGGTGACTCGCTCGCGCTCGAGAACACGCTGGTGCGCGCGGGCCCGCTGCTGCTGGTCGGCCTCGGCGTCGCGCTCTGCTTTCGCTGCGGCATCTGGAACATCGGCGGCGAGGGCCAGCTGCTCGCGGGCGCGCTCGCGGCCACGGCGCTCGTGACTCGCGGGTTCGGGCCGGACGCGGGCGTGGGTGTCCTTGTGTTGGCCCTGCTCGCCGGCGCGGCGGCCGGCGCGGCGTGGGCGGCGCTTGCGGCGCTGTTGCGCGTGCAGCGCGGGGTGTCGGAGGTGCTGTCGACGATCCTGCTCAACTTCATCGCGGCGCTGCTCGTGGCGTGGGCGGTGCACGGGCCGCTCCAGGAGGCGAGCGGCGCGTATCCACAGAGCGATGCCTTCCCCGAGGCCGCGCGGCTTTTGCTCCTGCCCGGACTGACTCGCGTGCACGCGGGGCTGTTGATCGCGGCCGCGCTGCCGTTCGCGCTCTGGGTCGTGCTGTTCCGCACGGCCGCGGGGCTGCGCCTGCGCGCGGTGGGCCTGTCACCCGACGCCGCGCGCTACGCGGGAGTGTCTCCCGAGCGCGAGACCGTGCGGGTGCTCGTGATCTCGGGCGCGCTCGCGGGCCTGGCCGGCGGGCTGGAGGTCGCGGGAGTCACCGGCCGGCTGTTCGAGAACCTGGCCACGGGCTACGGCTTCACCGCGATCGCGGTGGCGCTGCTCGCCCGGCTGCATCCACTGGGCGTGATTCCTTCGGCCGTCGTGTTCGCGGGGCTCGCCACGGGCAGCGGCGCCATGCAGCGCGCGGCGGGCGTACCGTCGGTGGCCGTGCAGGTGATCGAGGCGCTGGTGATCTTTCTGTCGGTCGGGTTCGCGCTGCCGCGGAGGGACACGTGATCGACGCTCCGACGCTCCTCTTGCTGGCCTCGACCGTGCGCTTCGCGACGCCGCTCGCGCTCGCGGCCATGGGCGAGCTCGTGGCCGAGCGCGCGGGTGTGCTGAACGTGGGCATCGAGGGCATGATGCTCGCCGGAGCGCTCGCGGCCTACGAGGTGGGCGCGGCGACCGGCTCGGTCACGCTCGCGTGCGCCGCTGCGGTGGCCGCGGCGTGCGCGCTCGCGCTCGTGTTCGCCGCCTTCGCGCTCGGGCGCCGCGCCGATCCGATCGTATCGGGCACGGCGTTGAACATCCTGGCGCTCGGCGCCACGGGCTCGCTGTTCCGCTGGCTGCACCCCGCGGGCGAGTCACTGTCGCGCGCACCGCAGATGGCCGCGCTCGCCGGGGCGAACGGCTTCACGCTGATCGCGGGGTGTCTGGTGGTCGCGGTCGCGCTGTTTCTCGGGCGCACGCGGCCCGGGCTCTCGCTGCGCGCGGTCGGCGAGCGGGCGGAGGCCGCCGACGCGCAGGGCATCTCGGTCGGCCGCGTGCGGCTCGCAGCCACGTTGTTCGGCGGCGCGTGCGCCGGGCTGGCCGGGGCGTCACTCGTGCTCTGGCTCTCGGACGTGTTCGTCGAGGCCATGACCAGCGGACGCGGCTTCATTGCGCTCTCGCTCGTGCTGTTCGGCGGCTACCGGCCCGCGCGCATCGTCGGCGGGGCGGTGCTGTTCGGCGCGGCGAGCGCGCTGCAGTTCCGGCTGCAGGCCGCGGGCTCGGCGCTGCCCTACACGCTGCTGCTCATGACTCCCTACGTGCTCACGCTGGCGGTCCTCGCGCTGTTCGCCGGGCGCTCGCGCGCGCCGGCGGACCTGGCGCGGCCGTTCCGCGCCCGCGACTAGGGTGACTCGGGCGGCAGCGCGTCGAGCGGCACCATCTGGCCCTCGCGCTCGACGCCGAGCTGGATCGGCCGCGGCACGCCCAGGCTGGGCACGGTCACTTCGGCCCACAGCTCGCGGTGCAGGCGCGTCGGGTCCTGCGCGCGGTCGGAGATGAAGAAGGCCGCGGGCTCGCGCAGCAGCAGAGGCGGCTGAGCCCCGCGCCCGAGGCGCACGTGCGTGTGCGTGCTCTGGTCGACGGGAACCGCGCGCAGGTGGCCGTCTTCGACGTTCAGCACCACGGGCTGACCGTCGCGGAGCCCGTCGCCTTCGATCGCCAGCGCGAGCTGCGCGTAGCGACCGCGCAGCGGCAGGTAGGGATCGACCTGCGCGACGCGCACCCAGACACGCGGGCGCGTCCAGCGGTCGAGCAGGTACTTTCCGCCCAGCGTCAGCACGAGCGCCACGTGGATCGCCGCCAGCGCGAGCCCCCGGCTCCGGGCCGTCATGGCGTCACACTCACGCGCCGCACCAGCCGCCGGCGCGTGCGCTCGAGCAGCACGCCGGCTCCGATGAACACCACGCCCATCACGACCAGGCTGGCCGAGCGCTCGAGCTTGTCGAACACGTTCGTGAAGTAGAACACCACGAGCGTCACGCCGAACAGCGCGATGCCCAGGTTGATACGCGAGGGCAGTGACTCCGTGACGCCCCAGGCGATCATGCCGATCGCGCCCAGGCCGCACCACACGTACACGAGCGGCTCCTTCTCGAGCGACCCGCCCGCATTCGCGCAGATCGCGACCAGGATCACGACCCAGGCGGCCGCGATGCCGAGCGTCCAGACCCGCGCGCCGTGCAGGCCGTACCCGACCGCGAGCGGCAGCCCGATCGCGAGCAGCCAGCCCCCGGCCAGCCAGGAGGGTGAGTCGACCGCATTTGGCGCGTGAGAGGACTCGCTCGCCGCCGCCATCGCGAAGAACAGCAGCGGCCAGAACGCGACCAGCCCGATCCAATGCAGGCTGCGGCGCGCCGGCGTCTGCAGGTCGGGCGTGAGCGCGGTGAGATACGCAATGGCCAGCAGGAGCCAGCCCGCCGCGAGCGGGCGCGCCGCGTTCACGACCAGCTCGGTGCGCACGATCCACTCACTGCCGATCCAGGCCGGCCAGAGCAGCGCGGTGAGCGCGAGCTGCGGCCAGCTGCGCACCAGCGCGAGGCCCGCCGTCGCGCCGACCGCCCACAGGAGCACGCCACCCGGCCAGTGCTCGTCGAGGTTGAAGATCTGGCCGCACAGGAAGATGCCCGCGCCCAGACTCACGCTGCCCAGCGCGTGCAGCGCCAGCCCGAGCACCGGGAAGCGCTCCAGCGTGTACGCGCCCGCGGCGTGGAAGCCGCCCACCATGGCCAGCACCAACGCGAAGCGCGCGAGCGGCGAGAGGGCGTCCCACTGCGCCTCCACGAACAACAGGATGCCCGCGCCGAGCAGCACGCCGCCCAGCGCGATCGCGATGCGCACGGGCCAGCCAAAGCGTGACTCGTGCCCCTGCTCGGCTTCGAAGGCGCGAATGCGCGCGACCGCCGCCTCGTCCAAGAGACCCGCCCGCTGCCAGCGTTCGAGTGAGTCCATCGGGCGCCGAGGATACTCTACTCGCCGAGCACGCGCTTGCGAAACTCACGCACGACCGGCAAGCGGTCGAGCCAGGCCGAGGCGTCGGCGCGGAAGGCGTCGTTGGGACTCACCGGGCCCGCGAAGCCGGGCGGGATCTGACTCATCCAGACCGGCGGGTCGTCGAACTCGAGATAGTGGTACTCCATGGCCGGCACCACGAGGTCGTCGGGCACCGTCACGTCGATCGTGCGCACGCCGTAGCGCGACAGCTCCGTGGTGAGCGGCTGCGGGTAGCCGAGCCAGACCAGGCGAGGCGCGGCGAAGAACAGGTACTGCATGCGGCGGTTGGTGGACAGCAGGCGATAGCGGTCGACGCGGCCTTCGTAGAGCCGGCTGTGTGAGTGGGTGAGGTCGATGCGCGCTGCCGGCGAGAAGTCGGGCTCGAAGCCGCGCACGAACTCGAGCGACTCGGGCACGTTCGCGCGGCGGAAGCGCGCGATCGCGCGGCCGCCGTGCACGAGGTTGCGCGGGTTCGAGGCCGCGCGGCGCCGGGGTACGATGAAGTCGGGGTAGGCGATGATCTTGCGGTCGCCGCAGCGCCGCACCACGAGCGCCAGCGCCTGGGTGTCGGTGCGCACGCGCGCCGCGCGCTGAGTCAGTGACTCGACCGCCATCTGCAGCTCGAGCGGCAGGTCGGTGGTGTGCTCGGCGGAATACCAGGCCAGCTCGCCGTGCTCGCGCACCGGCTTCAGGTCGCCCTTGCCGATCCAGTTCTCGTCGGCGGACTTCGCGAAGTGCGAGGCGCAGCGCCAGAGCAGCGAGCCGTCCTTGTACAGGAGCCGCGCGTAGACCGAAGGCCGCTCCGACCGGCCCTCGCGCAGCGCGAGATAGGCCACGAAGAAGCGCACGTCCTCGTTCTGGCGCACGTCGCACAGGTAGTAGGTGACGCCGAAGAGCTCGAGCTTGTATCTCGGCCGGTAGCCCAGCGCGAGCAGCCGCCGCGGGTTGCGCCGGGCCGAGCCCACGCAGCGCACGCGCCGGCCGCCGTCGCTCTGCGCTGCGAACTCGCGCCAGACCTGCGCGGGCGACGCGGCGCTCGGCTCGATGCTCGGCACCACGCGCCGCTCGAGCAGAGGTGCCTTCACGCGCCGTACTCCGCGCGCGCATGCTCCAGCCGGCCGAGTGAGTCGCGCAGCCCGCCTTCGCGCGAGCGGGCGAGCCAGCAGGCGCGCTGCTCGTCGATCGCCTGGCCGAGCTCGCGCCGCAGGAGCTCCGCCGGCGGGCCTTCGTGGAGGCAGGCGTGCATGAGCCGGAACGCCCCGTGGCGCGCCAGCGCGGCCGCCTGGGACAGCTCGCGCGCCACGATGCGCCCGCCGAAGCCCTGCGGCGCGGCGCGGGCGAGCTCGGCGCGCGTGCGGTCGATCTCGTCGACGATCGCGTCGAGCCGCGCGCGGTCGGTGCGGCCCCAGGTCGGCTCGTAGCGGCGGAACGGGCGCAGCAGCGCCATCGCCAGCGGGCTCGAGTTCAGCGCGCGGATGCCCGTGCGCAGGTACAGCTCGCCCAGGCGCGCCAGCGCCGCGCCGATCGTGCCGGTGGCGTCGCGCACCACCAGCGCGTCGATCGCTCCGAACAGGTCGAGCTCGCCCTGTGACTCGCTCGCCCAGGCCAGCGCGGCGCCCAGACACAGCCCGGGCAGCGACACGACCGGCGGCTGCAGGTGCCCCAGGTCGCCCCAATCGGTGATCAGCATGCCGCGCGCGCCGAACTCGCGCGCCGCGCGGGCGGCGTCGCTCACGTTGCCAAGCGCATTGGGCACCCGGCCCACGAGCGACAGCCACGACGACGTGCCCGGGCAGACCGTGAACGGCACTCCGGCGCGCTGGTAGCGGCGCGCCTGCACCGCGAAGCCGCGGATCGCCTCCACGTCGACGCCCAGCGCCACGAGTGAGTCCCAGATGTTGCGCGGGATCTCCGCCGGATCGATCGGCGCCTCGTAGCCCCAGGCCAACGCCACCAGCCGCTCGCGCGGCAGCTCGGGAATCAGCTCCGGGTGCTGGCCGATGATGTCGCCCCAGAGCTGGACCGTGCGGCCCTCGGCCTGCAGGCCCGAGATCAGCTGGCTCACGTAGTTTAGATACACGCGCCCCTTGCCCTCGCGCTCGCAGCGCTCCTTGGAGCGCCCGCGGCCCAGCTCGAACGGCTCGTCGCAGCCGATGTTCACCTTGTGACTCGAGAAGCTCGGCAGGAGCTCCGCGTAGAGCGAGCGCACGAACGCGACCGCCTCGGGCGTGGGCGCGAGCGTCGAGCCCGGTCCCGGCGCGCCTTCCCCCAGCTCGGCCAGCGGCGCGTAGCGCGGGTGCCGGAGCCAGCGCTCCATGTGGCCGAAGCCGTTCTGGTTGGGCACGAGCTCGATGCCGCGCGCCGCGCACCAGCCGTCGATGGTGCGGATCTCGTCGGGCGTGAACGGCGAGGCGTCGCGCCAGACCTCGGCGTGGTCGCGGTAGGCGAAGGTGTGTTCGGTGTAGAGCTGGAGCTGATTCAGGCGCAGTGACTCGCACAGGTCGACCAGCTCGGCCACGGTGGCCATGGTGGGCACGCGGTCGCGCGACACGTCGAGCATGTAGCCGCGCTCGGCCAGCTCGGGCCAGTCGCGCATGTGCAGGCACGGCAGCTGTGACTCGCGCTGGCGCGCGATCTGCAGCAGCGCGCTCACGCCCCAGTTCAGCCCGCGCGCGTCGCGGCCGGAGACCTCGGCCCCGTCGGGCGTGATCGCGAGCTCGAAGCCCTCGGCGCCCGTGGCCTGGGCCGGGTCGATCCGCAGCGCCACGCGCGTGCGCAGCCCCGCCACCCGCTCGCGCGCCCGCGCCACCGTCACGGCCCGCGCGCCCCGCTGCGCGACCTCGGGCGCGCGGTCCAGAACACACACCCCGGGCGCGAACTCGAGCTCGCGCGGGCGGGGCAGGAGGTGGAGCTGACCTTTCATCGTTCTCCCCTCCTATACTTCTACGACGGCTCGAACGACGGGAGGACAGTATGACCGGGACACGACGTGCGCTCTTCACGGCCCTGTTCTGCGCCGCGCTGCTCGCGCCGGCGGCGTTTGCAGACGAGACCTGCCTCTCTCCGTTCCTGCCCAAGATCACCGGTCAGGAGGACTACGTCTACGTCTACACGCTCGGCGTTCCGGGCCTGGGCGACGGCAACGACAAGCTCGTGACTCTGGGCGCGAACCCGGCCAAGCCGGGCTACGGCAAGGTCGTGAGTCAGGTGTCGATGCCCGGCCGGCACGAGGCGCATCACGGTGACTTCACCGACGACCGCCGCTTCCTGTGGCTCGGCGGGCTGGACACGAGCGAGATCTTCGTGTTCGACGTGGCCAGCAACCCGGCCAAGCCGAAGCTAGAGAAGCGCATCTCGAACTTCGTGGCGAAGTCGGGCGGAGTGGTCGGACCCCACACCTTCTACGCGCTCCCGGGCCGCATGCTGATCACGGGTCTCTCGAACCAGAAGGACGGCGGCGGCAAGACGGCCATGGTCGAGTACACGAACGCCGGCCAGTTCATCCGCACGATCTGGATGCCGGCGGGCGCGGAATACGGATACGACGTGCGCGTGAAGCCGGATCTCAACCGCATGCTGACTTCTTCGTTCACGGGCCGGAAGAACTACATGCGACCGCTGGGCGAGCTGATGGGCGACGCCGAGGCCATGAAGCACTTCGGGAACACCATGGTGGTCTGGGATTTCCACGCGCGGAAGCCGCTGCAGACGCTGCAGGTGCCGGGCGCGCCGCTCGAGATCCGCTGGGCGCTCGACCCGAGACACTACTACGCCTTCACCTCGGCGGCGCTCACCGGCCGGCTCTGGGGCATCTTCCGCAAGGACGACGGCACGTTCGAGGCCGTGGACCTGGCGCCGATCGGCGATCCGGCCAAGCCGCCGCTGCCGGTCGACATCAGTCTCTCGTCGGACGACAAGTACCTGTTCGTCGACAGCTTCGTGGACGGCACGGTGCGCGTGTTCGACGTGTCGGATCCGCGCAAGCCCACGGTGATCCACGAGCAGAAGATCGGCGCGCAGGTCAACATGGTGTCGGAGAGCTGGGACGGGAAGCGGCTGTATTTCAGCTCGTCGCTGCTCTCGAACTGGGACAAGGGTGGAGCCGACGACGAGCAGTTCGTGAAGGCCTTCTCGTGGGACGGCAAGTCACTCGCGCCGCTGTTCGCCGTGGACTTCAAGGCCGAGAAGCTCGGCCGGCCGCACATCATGCGCTTCGGGCAAGACGGCTTCTGGGCCGGCGCGGCGGAGCCGACCGCCGGGGAGTGAGTCGCGCGTGACCGCCGCGCTCGCGCTGCTGCTCGCGCTGTTCCAGCCGCCGGCGCCGGGCACGTACGAGCTGCCGGCGGTGGGGCAGGTGCAGGAACGCTCGCTGTTCGACCCGGGCGGCGCGCGCGTGCCGTTCCCGGGGCTCGCGCCCGGGCAGGTGGCCGTGGTCGCGCTCGTCTACGGGAGCTGTCACGACGCCGGCGGCTGCCCCGCGTCGCTCGCGCTCTTGCGCGAGCTCGACCGCCGCCTCGCCAAGGACCCCGTGCGCGCGGCGCGCGTGCGGCTCGACTGCGTGAGCTTCGACCCCGAACGGGACACTCCCGAGCAGCTCGCGCACCTGCGCGAGCTGATGGCCCCGCAGAGCGACTGGCGCTTTCTCACGCCGGCGCGCGCCGAGCTCGCGCCCCTGTTGAAGGACTTCGGCCAGGACGTCGTGACCTTCGCCGACGGCGCCAAGCGCCACGTGGCCAAGGTGTATCTCCTGGACTCGCAGCGGCGCGTGCGGAACGTCTACGCGCCCGGGACCTTCGACGCCGACCTGGTGCTGGCCGACGTGGACACGCTAGGCGCGGGACGAAAATAGCGTCTCGAAGATCGAGCTCGCGGTGTCGATCTCGTCGATCGCGACCCACTCGTCTTTGGTGTGGGCCTGGGCGATCGAGCCCGGGCCGAACACCACGCCCGGCCAGCCGCGCGCGCTGAACTCGCCGGCGTCGGTGCCGAACGCGACGCCCGCGGTGGCGGTCTCGAGCCCGGCCTGCGCCAGCGCGGCCTGCAGCGCGGCCACCGAGGGGTCGTCGGGCGGCGTGGCGAGCAGGGCCTTCTCGAGCGTGCACCACTCGACGCGCACGTCGGGCAGGTCGTGCTTGGCGAGCGCGCCCTCGAGCTCGGCGCGCACCGACACGTCGTCGTCGCCCGGAATGCAGCGCCGGTCGAGGATCAGCCAGGCGTCGTCGGGCACGATGTTCGTGGCGCTGCCGCCGCCCATGCGCCCGACCGAGAGCGTGCCCGCGCCGAGCGCCGGATCGACGCGCGTGCCGAGCTCCTCGGCCAGCTCCTCCAGCGCCAGCACGGCGCGCGCCAGCGCGGTGATCGCGTTCTTGCCGCGCTGCGGCTCCGAGCTGTGACACGCGACCCCGGTCGCGCGCAGCTGCGCGTGCACGATGCCCTTGTGGCGAGTCACACAGCGCAGCTCGGTGGGCTCGGTGGCCACGACCCAGTCGGGCCGCTGCGCACCCAGGTGCGCGATCACGTCGCGCACGCCAACGCTGCCGAGCTCTTCGTCGGCCTCGCCCACCAGGATCACGTTGCGCCGCAGCCGTTTGTGCGCGAGCACGCGCTCGAGCGCAGACACCGCCGCCGCCATGCCGCTCTTCGTGTCACACGCGCCGCGCCCGAAGATGCGGCCTTGCGCCACGCGCGGGTCGAAGGGCGCGATCTCCATGCCGTCGACGGGTACGGTGTCGAGATGCGAAGCGATCAGGATCGTCTCCGCCGCGTCGGCCACGCGCGCCTCCGCCACGAGCGACGGCCGGTCCGGATCGCCGCCGACCAGCTCCGCATCCAATCCTAAGGCCCGCAACTGCGCGCGCAAATGCTCGGCGTAGCGCCGCTCGCCCGTGATCGCGGCGTCGAGGTCGCTGCGCCGCATGGGATTCACCGACGGAATCGCCACGTAGTCGCGCGTGTAGCGGACGGCGGCGCTCTCCTTGCGGCTGGGCATCGGCGCGATTCTAGGGCAGCCCCGGCAACTTGACTGGCCGACGCCCGTTTCTAGCGATTCGCTCGGCCCGGGAGGAACGGGCCGCAAACGAGGAGGCAATTCCATGGCGCTTTTCACTTTCAGTCGTGAGCTCGACCCGGTGAATGCGTTGTTCCGACTGCAGAACGAGTTGGAACGCGTATTCCAGAGTCCGCGTGGGCTCGAGGGCGGTCTCTTGGGTCGCGGCGTGCACCCGCCGGTGAATCTGTTCCGGCAGGACGGCGACGTCGTGATTCGCATCGAGGTCCCGGGCTTCGCGCCCGAAGACCTGTCGATCGAGAGTCGCGGTCAGACACTCTCGGTCGGCGGCAAGCGCTCCCAGGAGCCGGCCGCCGAGGGCGCGTACCACCGCCGCGAGCGCGTGGCGGGCGAGTTCTCGCGCTCGATCCAGCTGCCGCGCGACGTGGATCCGTCGCAGGCCGCCGCCAGCTGCAAGCACGGCGTTCTGACCGTGCGCGTTCCGGCGCGCGCCGAGGTGAAGCCCCGGCAGATCGCGGTCACTGCCCAATGACCCCGGAAACACAAGGAGGAACTTCGAACATGAACCCTGCCACTGAACCGAACACGCAGAACACGCGGCCCGGCCGCACGTTCGCGCCGAAGGTCGACATTCTCGAGACCGAAGCCGGCCTGCGCCTGTGGGCCGAGATGCCGGGCGTGGACGAGAACGCGATCGAGGTCGAGCTGGTCGACGGCGTGCTCTCGCTGCGCGGCCGCGTCGCGACCGCCGAGTACGACAATCTCGAGCCGCTCTACACCGAGTACGGCGTGGGCAACTTCGAGACGCGCTTCCGGCTCTCGAACGCGATCGACGGCGAGCGCATCCAGGCCAAGCTGCGCAACGGGGTGCTCGAACTGGAGCTGCCGAAGGTCGCAGCGGCCAAGCCCCGCAAGATCGAAATCGCGGCCTGATCCACGGCCCCCCACTCACTGGCCTCGGCTAGAGGTCAGGCGGGGCTCTCCGGAGCTCCGGGTCCGAGGGGCTCATGATGCCCACGTGAGTGCCGTCCGGGTCCTCGACGATTGCATATCGAGCGCCCCAGAAGGCATCGAACGGCGGCTGTGAGCTCCGGTGACCGAGGCCCGTGAGTTTTCCGTGGATCCGGTCCACGTCCTCGCGCGCGGGCACATGGAACGTGAGCACGATCCGTG
>DATKAO010000244.1 GCA_035498015.1 Myxococcota bacterium | reverse complement strand
GCACCACACCTGGAAGGACACCGAGTGGATGCGGACGCGCGGCGCGCGGCAGTCGCGCCAGGCGCCGATGTCGATGTACGAGCTGCACCTCGGCTCGTGGCGGCGCAACCGCGACGAGGTGCTCGGCTATCGCGAGATCGGCGCGCAGCTCGCGCATCACTGCACGCAGCTCGGCTTCACCCACGTCGAGCTGATGCCGGTGATGGAGCACCCGTTCTACGGGTCGTGGGGGTACCAGCCCACGGGCTACTTCGCGCCGACCAGCCGCTACGGCACGCCGCAGGACTTCATGTACCTGGTCGACACGCTCCACCAGCGCGGCATCGGGGTGATCGTCGACTGGGTGCCGGCCCACTTCCCGACCGACCAGCACGGGCTCGGCGAGTTCGACGGCACGCACCTCTTCGAGCACGCCGATCGCAGGCAGGGGCACCACCCGGACTGGGACAGCTTCATCTTCAACTACGGGCGCAACGAGGTGCGCAGCTTCCTGCTCTCGAGCGCGCTCTACTGGCTCGAGCAGTATCACGCCGACGGGCTGCGCGTCGACGCGGTGGCTTCGATGCTGTATCTCGACAACTCGCGCCGGCCGGGTGAGTGGGTGCCCAACGAGTACGGCGGGCGCGAGAATCTGGAGGCGATCGGCTTCCTGCGCCGGCTCAACGCCGAGGCCTACCGCGTGCAGCCCGGCGTGCAGACCTACGCCGAGGAGTCGACTTCCTGGCCCATGGTGTCGCGGCCGACCGATCAGGGCGGCCTGGGCTTCGGCTTCAAGTGGGACATGGGCTGGATGCACGACTCACTCGAGTATCTCGCGCACGATCCGGTGCACCGCAAGTTCCACCACGGCAACCTCACCTTCCGCATGCTCTACGCCTGGACCGAGAACTTCGTGCTGCCGCTCTCGCACGACGAGGTCGTGCACCTGAAGAAGTCGCTGCTCGCCAAGATGCCCGGCGACGAGTGGTCCAAGCTCGCCAACCTGCGCCTGCTGCTCGGCTACCAGTTCACGCAGCCGGGCAAGAAGCTCGTGTTCATGGGCGCCGAGCTGGGCCAGTGGAGCGAGTGGAACCACGACGGCGAGCTCGACTGGAAGCTGCTCGACTTCGCGAGCCACCGCGGCGTGCAGCGCTGGCTGCGCGACCTGAACACGACCTACCGCGCCGAGCCCGCGCTGCACGCGCGCGACTGCGAGCCGTCGGGCTTCGAGTGGATCGACTGCAACGACGCCGCGCAGAGCACGCTGGCCTTCCTGCGCCGCGGCGGCCAGCCCGAGCAGACCGTGCTCGTGGTGTGCAACTTCACGCCCGTGCCGCGCCCGCGCTTCCGCGTGGGCGTGCCGGCGGGCGGTCACTGGCGCGAGATCCTGAACGGCGACGCCACGCTCTACGGCGGGAGCGGCGTGGGCAACCTGGGCGGCGTACGCGCCGAGCCGGTGCCCTGCCACGGCCGGAGTCACTCGTTGCGGATCACGCTGCCGCCGCTGGCGCTGCTCGCGTTCAAGCTCGAGCCGGACTGAGTCGCGGGCTCAGCGCACCGGCTCGGCCACCACGGCCGTGCCGTAGCACAGCACCTCGGTCACGCCCTGCATGACCTCGGTCGCGTCGTAGCGCACGCCGATCACCGCGTTCGCGCCCATCTGAGTCGCGTGCTGGAGCATCATCTCGAACGCCTCCGCGCGCGTGCGCTCGCACAGCGACGTGAACAGGGTGATGTTCCCGCCTACCAGCGTCTGCAGCGAGCCGCCGATCGTGCCGAAGATCGAGCGCGAGCGGACGGTGATGCCGCGCACCAGGCCGAGCGTCCGGCCTACCCGGTAGCCCGGCAGCTCGAAGGCGGTCGTGGTCATGGCGTGGTTCACGCGGGAGGGATCGACCGATCGCCGCCTGCAGTTGAGTCGGCTAGGGCAACCAGGCCCGCGGCGTGTTGCCGAAGTACGCCGCCAGCTTCTCGCGCGCCTCGGGCTGGGCGGCGAGCGAGGTCAGGTAGGATTGGACGCGCCCCGGTGGGAAGCGCTGCAGGAGTGAGTCGATGTCGCGCGTCGCGTCGCTGCTGCCCTCGGCGCAGCCGTCGCTCGCAGCCGGCGTGCCGCTGCAAGTGAACGGACAGCGCGCGTCGAGCCGGCGCGCGCGCACGGCCACGCAATTCCACCAGAAGGCCTGGTAGGCGCGCGTGTAGCGCACGGGCTCGGGCTCGCCGTCCGGCGGCGGGACGAGCTCCGCGCCCGGCTGCAGGTACAGCGCCGGAACGTTGACCCGGCACTCCAGCGAGGGACCCGGCCCGGCGCAGGCGAGCGCCGCCAGGGCGAGCGCGCAGGCGCGCTTCATCGAGCGCGGAGCTGCAGCACGTTGTGCGCCGGGACCGGCCGGTGGAAGCCCTTCAGGGCCAGCTCGCCTACGGGCTCGGTGTCGATGCGTGACTCGATCTCTGCGCGCAGGCGCTCGGAGATCAGGATCTGGCCGGCCGCGGCGGCCTCGCACAGGCGGGCGGCCTGGTTCGTGACCCTGCCGATCGCGGCGTAGTCCTGGCGCTCGTCGAAGCCGATCGCGCCCAGCGTCGCGTAGCCGTGCGTGATGCCCATGCCGAGCTCGAGCGCGTGGCCGCGCCGGCGCCACGACTCGGACAGCCGGGCCGCGGCGGCGCGCATCTCGAGCGCCATGGTGACGGCTTCGAGCTCGGGGTCGGCGAGCTCGATCGGGTCGTTGAAGAACACCATCATTCCGTCGCCGGTGAAGCGCTCGAGCGTGCCCTGGTGCGCGACCACGAGCCGGCCCATGTGCGCGTGGTACTCGCGCAAGAGCTCCATCACCTCTTCCGGCTCGGACGACTCGGCGAAGGCCGTGAAGCCGCGCAGGTCGAGGAACACCACGGTGACTCGCCGGCGGTGCGGGCGCAGGATCTCGAGCCCGCCGGCGGCGATCGCCTCGGCCACCTGCGGCGCGAGGAAGCGCTTCAGGCGGGTGAGTCGCTCCAGCTCCGCCACCTGCTCGCGCACGCGCCCCTCGAGCTCGCGGTTCCAGTCCGCGAGCTCCTGCGCCTGCGCGCGCACCGTCTCGTGCAGCGTGCGGATGCGCAGGAGCGAGCGCACGCGGCCCAGCACCTCGCCCAGGTTCACCGGCTTGGTCAGGAAGTCGTCGGCGCCGGCTTCGAGCCCGCGCATGCGCTCCTCTTCGGGGTCGAGCGCGGTGACCAGGATGATCGGCAGGTAGCCGCCGTGCTCGCGTTTGCGCACCTCGCGGCACACGTCGTAGCCGGAGAGACCGGGCATGACCACGTCGAGCAGCACCAGGTCGGCGGGCTCCTTGGCGAGTGACTCGAGCGCCTCGGCGCCGGAGCTCGCGGTCGCAACCTGGAAGCCGTTGGCGGCCAGCAGGTCGGCCAGGAGCTTCGCGTTGCGCGGAGTGTCGTCGACGACCAGGACGCGGCTGCCGGCGCTCATCGAGTCACCCCTGGCCCGGGACCAGCCGGCGCACCTCGGCCAGGAGGTCTTTCACCGAGATCGGCTTGGCCTGGTAGCCGTCGAAGCCGGCGCGCAGGATCGACGCGCGCTCCAGCGGCATGGCCGAGGCGGTGACTGCCACGACGGGGATCTTCGCGGTCGCCGGCTCGCGTTTGAGCTCGCGCAGGGCCGCCATGCCGTCCATGCCCGGCAGCTGGATGTCCATCAGGATCAGCGCGGGCAGGCGCTCCTTGGCCAGCGCGATGCCCGCCTCGGCGGTCTCGGTCTCGACCACGTCGTAGCCGCTCGCCACCAGCACGTCGCGCAAGAGCTTCGCGTTCATCGGCCGGTCTTCGACCACCAGCACCAGCGGTCTCGCCACGAGTCACTCCTCCGCCGGCGGCGCGGGGTCCGCCGGGATCGTGAAGCCGAAGCTGCTGCCGCGGCCCGGGGCGCTCCGCACCCAGGTCTGTCCGCCGTGCAGCGCCACGAGTCTCTTCACCAGCGCGAGCCCGAGGCCCGTGCCTTCCTGCTTGCGCGCCGACGGGTCGTGCACCTGCCGGAACTCTTCGAAGATCAGCTCCTGGTGCTCGGGCGCGATGCCGATGCCGGTGTCCTCGACCTCGACCCGCACGCCGTCGCGCGCAGCCGCCGCGCGCACGGTGACTCGCCCGCCGGCGTCGGTGAACTTGACGGCGTTGGCCAGCAGGTTGATGAGCACCTGCTTCAGCTTGCGCTCGTCGGCGCGAACCTCGCCCAGGGCGGGAGAGAGCTCGCTCGAGAGCAGGATGCCCTTGTGAGCCGCGCGCTCGCGGATCAAGACCAGCGCGTTCTCGATCGCGGTCGGCAGGTGCACGAGCGTGGCGTCGAGCTCGAGCTTGCCGGCCTCGATCTTCGACAGGTCGAGGATGTCGTTGATCAGCGCCAGCAGGTGCTGGCCCGACTGGTGGATGTCGTGCAGATACTCGGTCTGCTTGGGGTTGAGCTCGCCGAACAGCTTCGCGAGCAGCGCTTCCGAGAAGCCGATGATCGCGTTCAGCGGCGTGCGCAGCTCGTGCGACATGTTGGCCAGGAAGGCCGACTTGTGCTGGTTCGCGAGCAGCGCCTCGTCGCGCGCGCGAGCCAGCGCGCGCTGCGACTCTTCCAGCTCCGCCGTGCGCTCGTGCACCTTGCGCTCGAGCGAGCGCTCGGATTCGACCAGCGCCGCGTTGGCGTCCTCGAGGTGACTGAACGCGTCGCCCAGCGTGATGCGCGTGTGCCAGAGCGAGAACGCCGCCGCGGTGGTGAGCGACATGAGGCCGACCAGGAGCGCCCCGATGCGCACGGCCGCGGGCAGCTCGACCTGGAACAGGCGCGCGCCCACGAGGTGCGAGAGACCGACCGCCGCGATCACCAGGAGCGCCGCGCCCGCCAGCCCGAGCAGCACGCGGTAGGTCACGTAGGGCACGGCGTGCACGATCGCGAGCAGCCCCAGCATGGCGGTGAACGCGAAGTAGTCGGGGCTCGCCTCGCCGACGGTGAAGCCGATGGCCAGCATGCCCGCGGCCTCGAGCAGCACCGCGCTCTGCAGGTGTCCGAGCCCGGCCATCCGGTAGGCGACGGCGGCGCCGGCCGCGTTCAGCGCGACCAGGCCGGCCAGCACCCAGATCAGCGGGTTCGGGACGTAGATCCCGAGCACCGCCAGCGCCAGCGCGAACGGCACCCCGGGGGGCGCGGCCCAGCGGATGTACTGCTGGAGCCGACTCACCAGGGGGTTCAGCGAGGGCAGGGCGATCGCCATGCCGCCTCCTCGAGGTCAGGCTAACACGCCCCCCCGTGTGAGTCTTCGTGCTGAGTCGCGAACGAGGCCCAAGCGAAGTCAATCGGAGATGAAGCGGGCGCGCGGGCGCAGAACGGCCTTCGTCTCACTCTGCTCGAGCACGTGGGCCACCCAGCCGGCTGACCGGCCGATCGCAAACAGGGCGCCGCCCAGGCCCTGGGGCAGGTCGAGCGCGGCGCAGGCTGCGGCCAGCGAGGTGTCGACGTTGGGCCGGGCCCGGCCCGCGGCCTCCATGGCCGCCACGATCGCCGCGATCGTGCGCACGCGCGGGCTGCGGGGGGCGAGGGCCAGCGCGGCCGCGAACAGCGGCGGGTGGCGCGGGTCGCCGTCGGGGTAGAGCGGGTGGCCGAAGCCCGGCAGTAACTCGCCGCGCCGCATGCGGTCGCGCACGGCGGCGGCCGCGCCTGCCGGATCGCCCGCCTCGCGCACGAGCATCTCGACCTGCTCGCTGGCGCCGCCATGCAGCGGGCCGGACAGCGCGGCGACCCCGGCCGAGAGACACGCGTACAGGTCGGCGCCGGTCGACGCCGCCACGCGCGCCGCGAAGGTCGAGGCGTTCAGCTCGTGGTCGGCCAGGAGCACGAGCGCGGTCTCGAGCAGCGCGAGTGACTTGCCGCGCGCCGGCACGCCGAGCGCAGCGGCGAGCGCGCGCGTGGGATCGGTCGCGGCCAGCGCCGCCGGCACGCGCCCCGGATCGAGCGCCAGCGCGAGCGAGGCCGCCAGGCGCGGAATCAGCCGCCGCGCCCGCTCGCACACGGCTTCGGGGCGCGCGTCGAAGCGCAGCGGGTCGGCGGCGGCCAGCGCCGGCAGCGCGAGCGCCAGCGCGGCCAGCGGCGACGCGTCGCGCGGCACGAGCCGCGCCAGCTCGCGCGCCGGGAGCGCGGGGCCTTCCGGCCAGTGCGGGCGGCGCTCCGGCAGGGCGCCGGTCCACAGCAGCTCGGCGACCGCGGCGAACGGCGTACCCGCGCGCGCCAGCTCGACCGCGGGCCGGCCCCGGTACTCCGGACCCTCGGGAGTCAAGCGCGTGATGCGCGTGTCGAGCACCGGCTCGCCGAAGCGCAGCGCCGAGGCCGCGGGCCCGGCGGCGCGCGCGCGCAGCCCTTCGAGATCGGCGCGTGTGTACCGCCGCCCGCGCTCGCCCGCCGCGCGCGCGCCCGCCACCAGCCCCCGGCTCGCGTACGCGTACAGGGTCTCGAGCTTGATCCCGAGGAAGTCCGCCGCCTCGCGCGAGCTCATCCGGTCGTCCCGCTTCATGGAACGATATCTTGATTGATTGATCAACGTTGATCAAGTCCAGCGGAAGCGGCAACGTAAGAGCCAACAACCAGGAGAAAAGCGATGACCTCGGACGGTCTGGAAGGCGTGGTGGTAGCCGACACCCAGCTCAGCGACGTGGACGGCGAGCTCGGGCGGCTGGTGATTCGCGGGCACGACGTGGAAGCGCTCGCGCTCGCCAACGACTTCGAGGCGGTGTGCGCGCTGCTCTGGCACGGAGCGCTGCCGGCGCCGGCGGAGCACGCGGCGCTGCGGGCCAGCCTGGGGCGCGCGCGCGTGCGCGCGTTCGGCCGCTTGCCCCACCTGGGCGACTCACTCGAGGGGGCCGACGGCATGGAGTGTCTGCGCGCGGCGCTCGCGCACCTGCGCGCCAGCGCGATCGACCCGGCGGAGCTGCACGTCGAGCTCACGGCCGCGGTGGCGGTGTTCGCGGCGGCCTGGGCGCGCAAGCGCCGCGGCGTCCCGGCGCTCGCGCCCGACCCGAGCCTCTCGCACGCTGCCGACTACCTGCGCATGGCCAGCGCACACGGCACTGATCCCGCGCGCAGCCAGGCGCTCGACGCCTATCTCGTGACCGCCGCCGATCACGGCATGAACGCCTCGACCTTCACCGCGCGCGTGGTGGCGTCGACGGAGTCGGACCCGGTGTCGGCCGTGGTGGCGGCGCTGGGCGCGTTGAAGGGCCCCAGGCACGGGGGCGCGCCCGGGCCGGTGCTGGCCATGCTCGACGCGATCGGCACGCCCGGCCGCGCGGCGGGCTGGATCGCCGACGAGCTCGCGGCGGGCCGGCGCATCATGGGCATGGGCCACCGCGTGTACCGCGTGCGCGACCCGCGTGCGGCGGTGCTCGAGCGCGCGGTGGAGCGGCTGCGCACGGGCGGTCTGCGCAGCGACCGGCTCGACCTGGCGCGCGCCGTAGAGGCGGTCGCGGTCGCGTCGCTGGGCGAGCGCCGCCCGGAGCGCCGGCTCGCGGCCAACGTCGAGTTCTACACGGCGGTGATCCTCGACGCGATCGGGCTGCCGCAGGAGCTGTTCTCGCCCACCTTCGCGGTGGCGCGCGTCGCGGGCTGGCTCGCGCACGTCGACGAGCAGGCGCGCGGCGGGCGGCTCATCCGGCCCGCGTCGCGCTACGTGGGGCCCGCGCCGGACACTCCCGTGGCCGCCTGAACGCCCGGCGGGCTGCTTCGTACGGCCGGCGCGACCTTCAGCACGTGGGCACGGATGCCGATCCGTGAAGGACGTAGGAGGACCCGTCATGCCGACCCTCCCGTCGATCAAAGGCTCCGTCTTCGCCGGCCTGGTCGAGGACATCCAGAAGCTCCTCGCCGCCAGGAAGCTCAAGCGCGAGGAGCTCAAGCGCTGGCTCGCGCCCAAAGACGTCGGGTATCTCGACGCGCCGGTGCAGCCCTTCGAGTGGTACGACATCCGCAGCTACGACCACATGAGTCTCCTCTTGCGCGACGTCGAAGGCGGCGGCAGGAACGAGTATCTGCGCCAGCGCGGCGCGCGCAACGCGAAGCGCTTGCTCGACGCGGGCCTCTACCAGCAGCTCGAGTACACGCACCGCACGCTGTTCGCGCAAGAGAGCGACAAGAACGCGCGCTTCGAGGCCTTCGGGCGCGACCTCGCGCGACTCACCACGATCAGCGCCAGCATCCTCAACTTCGGCCGCACCATCCACAAGCCCGATCCCGACCGCAAAATGCGCTGGATGATCGAGAACAGTCAGGCCAAGGAATACCCCGAGACACTGGTCTGGGCCTCCGACGGCTTCACCAACGAGATGGCCCGCCAGCACAACTCGCCCGACCTGTGGGAGTGGGAGCGCCCCGAGCGCGACCGGATCGTCTGGCGCATGACGCGCGAGATCTGAGTGATGGCCGTTCCGCCTCGTGGGGCGATCTGGCTCGCGTACGACACGTCGAGCGACTAGCGTTCTGGTAGCCTCGTCGCATGGTGGACGGGCAGATCCGGGTCGCGGACGGGCGGCAGGTCGGGTACGCGGATTACGGCGCGCGCGGAGACACTCCGGTGCTGTGGTGTCACGGCGGGCCGGGCAGCCGGCTCGAGCCCGCCGCGTTCGAAGCCGACGCGCGCGCGCAGGGGCTGCGCCTGATCGGTATCGACCGGCCGGGCTACGGCAAGTCGAGCGTGCAGCCGGGGCGGAAGATCGCCGACTGGGTCTCCGACGGGCTCGCGGTCGCCGACTCGCTCGGCGCCGAGCGTTTCGTGGCGGTCGGCGTCTCGACGGGCGGCGCGTACTCACTCGCGCTCGCGGCGGCGTCGCCGCGCGTGATCGGCGTGGTCGCGTGCTGCGCGCTCACCGACATGCGCTGGCCCGAGGGCCGGCGCATGATGGACAAGCCGGGAACCGGCGACATCTGGGCCGCGGCCAGCCGCGAGACGGCGCTCGGGCTCGCGACCGAGATCTTCGGCGCCGACGGCAGCAAGATGCTCGCGCCCGGCGGCGCGATCCAGGAGCTGCCGCCCGCGGACCTGAAGCTGCTCGCCGACCCACAGTGGCTCGCGGGCATGGTCGGCGGGCTGCGCGAGATGTTCGCGAACGGCGTCCAGGGCTACGTCGACGACCGCCGCGCCGACGGCCCCGGCTGGGGCTCGTTCGAGGTCTCGAAGGTCCGCTGCCCGGTCACCGTGCTGCACGGCGGGAGTGACACGATCGTGCCGGTCGCGCAGGCGCGACACACGGCCGAGATCGTGCCCGGCGCGAAGCTCGACATCCGCGACGAGCTCGGTCACTTCAGCATCGCGTACGAGGTGCTCGGCGCGGTGACTCGTCTGCTGCGCTAGGTGCGGCCCGCGGTCCTCGCCTGTCTCGTGTTCGCGGCCTGTGCGGCGACCGCGAGGCGCGAAGTGCCCGCGGGGCGCATCGTGTTCGCGCCGGGCGACGTCCAGCTCGTGACTCGGGAGGGAACGTTCGGAAACTGCGAGCGGACCTTGGAAGAGACGCGGGTGTTCGTGGTCGCGTGCGCGAAGCTCGGCGACGAGCAGGAGGAAGGCTTGATTCTCAACCTCTACGTCCCGGGCGTGTGGACGACGGAGTCGTTCACGGCGGAGGACGTCGCCCGGATGCTGCGCGCAAGGCAGCGCGAACGGGCGTCGTTCGATTACGGCTTTGCGGCGCCGGACCCGAGCACCGGCGCGCTCCAGTACTTCGTGGCTCGCACCGCGCTGCAGCCGGAGGAGCAGACGGGGCAAGCCTGGCTCGTGAAGGTGGCGCCGCTCGGAGACAGCGTCTATTCGCTCCTGCACACGCGCACGTTCCAGGGGCCGCCGGATCTCTTGTCCGAGCCGATGCGAAGCTGGCTCGCCGAGAGCTTGGAGAAGAAGGACGACCCCGCACTCACGATCGAGCCGGCCGAAGAGTGGCTCGGAATCGCTCGCGGAGCACGCTGAGCGGAGAAGGACCTGCCATGGCCGAGCAGATCGCCGAGCTCGAAGCCGTCCAGCGCGCGCGCGAGATCGTCCCGCGCGTGGCCGCGAGCAGCGCGCGCAGCGAGGCCCTGCGCCGGCTCGACGACGATGCCGTGGCCGCGCTGCGCGAGCAGCGGCTGGGCAGCCTGTTCACGCCCCGCCGCTTCGGTGGCTTCGAGCTCACGCCGCGTGCGCACCTGCTCGCCGTTGCAGAGCTCGGCCATGGCTGCTCGGCCGCGAGCTGGGTGCTCATGGTCTGTGGCGCGCACACCTACGTGGTCGGCCGCTTTCCCGAGCGCTGTCAGCAGGAGGTGTTCGGCGCCGATCCCGAGGTGCTGATCGCTGGAACGCTGTCACCGCAGGGCTCGGTGCGCGCCAGCGGCGACGGCTGGATCCTGAATGGCCGCTGGCAGTTCGCCAGCGGCTGCGATCACTCCCCGTGGCTCCTGATCGGTGCGCGCGTGGTGGAGCCGAAGCCCGGCGCGTGGAAGCACGTCCACGTGGTGGTTCCGGCGCGAGACATGGTGCTCGACGACACGTGGCACACACTCGGCATGCGCGGCACGGGCTCGAAGGATCTCGTCGCGCGCGACGTGTTCGTGCCCGCGCACCGCGCCGTGCCCACTCACCCGACCTTCGTCGGTGACTGTCCCGAGGCCTCGAGCGCGGTCTATCGCCTGCCGGTGCTCGGCGCGCTCTCGGCCATGGTGGCGGCCAGCGTGCTCGGCATCGCGGAGCGCGGCTTCGAACGCTTCGTGGCGAGCGCGCGCGAGCGCCGCGATGCGCGCAGCGGCACCAAGGCCCGGGACCCCGGCGTGCAAGCGCGCTTCTCCGAGTCACGTTCCGAGCTGCAGGCGGCGCGCCTGCTCCTGCTCCACATCTGTGACCGCTTCGAGGCCGCGATGAAACAAGACGCCGGCCCGCTCTCGCTGGAGGAGCGCATCCGCTTTCGCGCCGACGCGGCCTACGTGGTGGAGCTGTGTCAGCGCGCTCTGGGCCGGCTGTTCTCGGCGTCGGGCGCGCACGCCATCTACGAGTCGAGCGAGCTCCAGCGCATCCGGCGCGACCTGGACACGGCGAGCCACCACGCGATCGTCGACTACGACTCGATCGCGCAGCTCGCGGGCGCGGTGACTCTGGGCGTCGACCCGGGCGAGGACCCGCTCGGCTTCCCGTTCGCCTGAGCCTAGGAGCGGAGCTCCGCGCGCCCGCGGAACTGCTCGAGCGCCTCCGGGTTCGCCAGCGCCTCCAGGTTCTTGGGCGTGCGCCCGTGGACCACGTCGCGCACGGCGAGCTCGACGATCTTGCCGCTCTTGGTGCGGGGAATGTCGCCGACCTGGACGATGCGCGCGGGCACGTGTCTCGGCGTGGCGTGCGTGCGAATGGCCGAGCGGATGCGCGTCTCGAGCTCGGAAGACAGCGTGACTCCCTCGCGCAGGCGCACGAACAGCACCACGCGCACGTCGCTCTCCCAGTCCTGTCCCACGGCCAGCGCCTCGACCACCTCGTCGAGCTGCTCGACCGGACGGTAGATCTCGGCCGTGCCGATGCGCACGCCGCCCGGGTTCAGCACGGCGTCGGAGCGCCCGAACAAGGTCATGCCGCCGTGCCCGGTGAGCTCGACCCAGTCGCCGTGGTGCCACACGCCCGGGAAGCGCTCGAAGTAGGCCGCGCGGTAGCGCGCGCCGTCGGGGTCGTTCCAGAAGCCCAGCGGCTGGGTCGGGAAGGCACGCGTGCACACGAGCTCCCCCTTCTCGCCCGGCGGGAGTGACTGGCCGCGCTCGCCGAACACCTCGACCTTCATGCCCAGCGCGAGACACTGCGCTTCGCCGCGCCACACCGGGAGCGTCGGGCTGCCCGCAACGAAGCAGCCGGCGATGTCGGTGCCGCCCGAGATCGACGACAGCAGGACGTCCTCTTTGATGCCGCCGTACACGAAGTCGAAGCTCTCCGGCGCCAGCACCGAGCCGGTCGACAGGATCGTCTTCAGCGCGGACAGGTCGTGGGTCTTCTCGGGCTCGAGCCCCGACTTGCGGACCGCGTCGAGATACTTCGCTGACGTGCCGAACACCGTGACCCGCTCGCGCTCGGCCAGGTCCCACAGCACGCGCTCGCCGGGCTGGAAGGGCGAGCCGTCGAACAGCAAAAGCGTTGCGCCCGTGGCCAGACCGGTCGCGAGCCAGTTCCACATCATCCAGCCGCAGGTCGTGAAATAGAACAGCCGGTCGGCGCGCGAGACGTCGGAGTGCAGGCGCTGCTCGACCGCGATCTTCAGCAACAGCCCGCCCGCGCAGTGCACGATGCCCTTCGGGATGCCCGTCGTGCCCGACGAGAACAGGATGAACAGCGGGTGGTCGAACGGGAGTCTCTCGAAGTGCAGAGCGACGGGCCGGACCGCGATGCGCTCGAAGTGCTCCGCGCCCGAGAGCGGCGCGCCGCCGAGGAACGGGATCGACACCACGTGTTGCAGCGTGGGCAGGCCGCGGTAGATCTCGCTGACCCGCTCGGCGAGTGAGTGGCTCTTGCCGCCGTACCAGTAGCCGTCGGCGGCGAACAAAACCTTGGGCTCGATCTGCCCGAAGCGGTCCAGCACGCCGCGCACCCCGAAGTCGGGCGAGCACGAGGACCAGATCGCCCCCAGCGAAGTGGCGGCCAGCATGGCCACGATCGCCTCGGGGCAGTTCGGCACGATGCCGGCGACCCGGTCGCCGGCGACCACGCCGGCCTGGCGCAGCCAGGCGGAGACCGCGCCCACCTGCCGGCGCAGCTCCTGCCAGGAGAGCTCGCGCCGGGCGCCCGTCTCGCTCACGAAGATCAGCGCGGGCGCCGAGTCACTGCGCGCGAGCAGGTTCTCGGCGTAGTTGAGCCGCGCCTCGGGGAACCACTTCGCGCCCGGCATGCGGTCGTCGACGAGATAGGGCGCCCAGCCCGGCTCGCCGACCAGTTCGCAGAACTCCCAGGCCGCGCGCCAGAACGCCGCGCGCTCGTCGACCGACCAGCGCCAGAGATCGGCGTACGCCGGGAACGACTGCCCGGTCTGTGACTCGCTGCGCCGCCGGAAGCGCGTCAGCGCAGCGCGCTCGATGCGCTCGGCCGACGGCGACCAGAGCGGCGCAGTCACGGGGAGAGTCCCGCGCTCAGCGCAGGCCGCGCCGCATCAGCTCTTCGGCGATCTGCACCGCGTTCAGCGCCGCGCCCTTGCGCAGGTTGTCGCCCACGGTCCAGAGCCAGAGCCGATCGCTGTTCAGGTCGCGGCGGATGCGGCCCACCAGCACGTCGTCGCCGCCCGCGCAGTCCACGGGGGTGGGGAAGACGTCGTGCTTGGGGTCGTCCATCACGCGCACGCCGGGGAACGCGGCCAGCGCGGCGCGCGCCTGGTCGGGCGTGATCGCGGGCTCGGTCTCGAGCAGCACCGACGCCGAGTGACCCACGGGCACGGGCACGCGCACGCAAGTCATGGCGACGTCGAGCGCGGGATCCTCGAGGATCTTGCGCGTCTCGTGCAGCAGCTTGACCTCCTCGGTCGAGTAGCTGTCGTCGCGGAAGGTCTCGCACAGCGGCACGACGTTGTTGGCGATCTGCGCCTTGAACGTCTTGGGCGCCGGCACGGGCCGGCCCGCGGCGATGGCCTGGATCTGACTCTCGAGCTCCTCCACGCCCGGCACGCCGGCGCCGGAGGCGGACTGGAACGTGGTGACCACGGCGCGTTTCAGCTTGCCGAGCGCGCGCAGCGGCGCGAGCGCCATCACGAAGGGCGTGGTGGTGCAGTTCGGGCTGGCGACGATGCCCTGGTGCTTCTCGAGCGCGGCGCCGTTGATCTCGGGAATCACCAGCGGCACCTGCGGATCCATGCGCCAGGTGTTCGACTTGTCGATCGCGATGCCACCGCGCTTGGCGACCTCGGGCGCGAGCTCCTTCGCGAGCGCGCCGGTGGCGGCGAAGAAGGCGAAGTCGACGCCGTCGAACGCCTCCGCGCGCGCGAGCTCTACGGGCAGCGTCTGGCCGCGGAAGCGGACGGTCGCGCTGCCGGCCGAGCGCTCGCTCGCGAGCGGCCGCAGCTCCGAGACGGGGAACGAGCGCTGCTCCAGGATGCGCAGCAGGACCTCGCCGACGGCGCCCGTGGCGCCGGCGATCGCGACCACGCGGCCGCGCGACGGGTCGGGGGTGTTCTTGGCCATAGGGGGCCGAATCCTATCGTCGGATCGGCGTTCGTGCCAAGCTTTGGCCCCGGTGGAGTCTCTCCAGTCGATTCACGGATCCGTCTGGATCGCCCCCGGCGTGCAGATCTACGGCCGGGTCACCATCGGCGCGCACGCGAGTCTCTGGCCGCACGCGGTCATTCGCGCCGAGGCGCAGGAAGTGCGCATCGGGCGCATGACCAACATCCAGGACTTCGCCATGCTGCACGTGGGCTACGACGCGCGCACGGTGATCGGTGACTTCTGCTCGATCACGCACCGCGCGACCGTGCACGGCTGCACGATCGGCGACCACTGCCTGATCGGGATCGGCGCCACGATCATGGACGGTGCGGTGATCGGAAAGGGCTCGATCGTGGGCGGCGGGGCGCTCGTGCCCGAAGGCAAGGTGTTTCCGCCCGGCTCCATCCTGGTGGGCGTGCCGGCCAGAGTGATCGCCACGCGCGACGCGTCGCGCGAGAACCGGCTGAACGCCTGGCAGTACCAGCGCAACGCGAGTCACTACGCGCGCGGCCTGCACCGCGCCTGGGACGGCCCCGAGTATCGCGCCTGGATCGCGGCCAAGCGCGCCGAGGTCGAGGCCGACCGCGACCTCGAGGTCGAGCCGTGAAGGGCGCCGGCCCGATCTGGCTGGTCCGTCACGGCGAGACGGAGTGGAACGTCGCAGGCCGCAGGCAGGGCAGCCTCGACTCGCCGCTCACCCCGCGCGGGATCGAGCAGGCGGTGGCCGCGGGCCGCGTGTTGCGCGCGGCGCTGCGCGAGCGCACTGACGTCGTGCTCGAGTGCAGCCCGCTCGGCCGCGCGCAGCGCACGGCCGAGATCGTGTGTCGCGAGCTGGGCTGGCCCGAGACCTCGATCGTGACCCATCCGCTGCTGGCGGAGCTGCGCCAGGGGACCTGGGAGGGACTCACTCCGCCGGAGATCGACGCGCGCTATCCCGGCGCGCGCGCCGCGCGCGAGCGCGACAAGTGGCACTACGTGTTTCCGGGCGGCGAGAGCTATGCGGACGTGGCGCTGCGCGCGCGCGCCTGGCTCGCGGCCCGAAAGCCGGGCGTGCACACCATCGCGGTGACTCACGAAATGTTCAGCCGCACGCTGTTCGGTGCCTACTTCGACCTGGAGCCGGCTCGCATGCTCGAGTACTCGCACCCGCACGGCCGCGTCGTGGCCCTGGGCCTGGAATGAGCCCGGCTCCGATGCGCATCGCCTGCGTGGGGGTGGGCGCGATCGGCGGCGCGCTCGCCGCGTCGCTCGCCGCGCAGGGCCGGCACGAACTCGTGCTGTGCGTGCGCCGGCCGTTCGAGCGGCTGGTGGTCGAGTCACCGGCGCGCCGCATCGACGTGGCGCTGCGCTGCGAGACCGACCCCGCGCGGGTCGGCCCCGCCGACTGGGTCCTGCTGGCGACCAAGGCGCACGAGGTGCCCGGCGCGGCCAAGTGGCTGGCCGAGCTGGGCCGCCCGGGCGCCGTGATCGCGGTGGTGCAGAACGGCGTCGAGCAGCGCGCACGAGTCACTCCGTTCGCGGGTGAGGCCGAGGTGCTGCCGGTGGTGGTCGAGCTCCCGGCCGAGCGCACGGCTCCGGGCCGGGTGCGCATGCGCGCCGGCGGACGGCTCACGGTGCCGGCGGGACCGGCCGGTCAGGCCTTCGCGGCGCTGTTCGCGGACACGGGCTTCCCGGTCGAGGTCACGCCCGACTTCACCACGGCCGCCTGGCGCAAGCTGTGTCTCAACGCGGCCAGCGGCGCGCTGTGCGCAGCGACGGCGCGCCCGATCGAGGTGTTGCACGAGCCCGGCATGGCGGAGCTCGCGCTCGGCCTCATGCGCGAGTGTCTGGCGGTGGCGCGCGCCGAGGGCGCCGCGCTGGGCGACGAGGTCGCCGACGAGATCCTGGCGCGCTGTCTCGCCTTGCCGTCGGGCTCGGGCAACTCGATGCTCTACGACCGGCGGGCGGGCCGGCCGCTCGAGCTCGATGCGCGCAACGGGGCGATCGTGCGCATCGGAGCGCGGCACGGCATCGCGACGCCGCTGAACGGCGCACTGTGCGCGCTGCTCGCGGCGCTGCCGAAGGGGGAGACGTGAAGATCCAGAGTGTGACTCCGCAGCTGCGGACCACCGACCTTGCCGGCTCGATCCGGTTCTACACCGAGATCCTGGGCTTCGAGCTCGCGTTCCAGTACCAGGACTTCTATGCGGGCATCTGCGCGGGCGCGTACGCCTTCCACTTGAAGCTCGTCGACGCAGCCGATCCCTCGATCGCGTTCGCGCGCGCGGGCGAGCACGTGCACCTCTACATCGGCGTCGACGACGTGCGCGCGGCCGCGCAGGAGCTCGCTGCGAAGGGCGTGCGGCTCACGCGCGGCGTCTACGAGACGGCGTACGGAACGCGCGAGCTCTCGCTCGAGGACGACCAGGGTCACTCGCTCTACCTGTTCGAGAGCCGCTGATGGCTGACCGCTCGCTTCTCGACGCCGCACGCGAGCTCTCGCCGCTGCGCAAGACCACGGGCGCACGGAGCGTCGAGGCGCTGGTGCGCGAGCAGCTGGCGCACTTCTCGCTCGACCCGGAGAGCGAGCTCGGGCGCGAGCTGGCCGAGGTCGCCACGCACGTGTACCGCGCGAACCAGGCCATGCACGGCCTGTGGGACGCCACGGTCGCGCGACTGGCGGCGCTCGACCGCAAGGACCGGATCGCGTTCTGGAACGCCAAGCGCTTCCTGTGCTTCCAGCTGGCGAAGCTGCTCGACACGCTGCAGAACCCGATGCGCAAGACCTGGCAGTCACTCTCGCTCGAGCAGGGCCATGCCGCGCAGCGCGGGCCCTACGCCATGTTCGACAACGTGACCGCGATCTTCAGCTCGACGCCGGTGATCACGCGCACCGCCACATACCTGTACGCCTGCACCGAGTGGATCGACGACGCGTTCCAGGGCAAGGAGCTCCTGCACGAGATCTACTCGCGGCTCATGAACCCGACCTCGACGTGTCTCGCGAACTACATCGTCGACGTCGAGGCCGGGCCGCTGGCCGGCGAGTATTTCGCCTGGAACTTCAACTCGGGCATGGCGGCGATCGACGCGGTGCTGGCGCACCTGGTCGGCTACCGCGACGTCGTGCTCTCCAGCCGCAACGTGTACGGCGGCGCGCACCAGCTGCTGGCGGACTGGTACGGCAAACGCAGCAACCTGGACGTGGCCGTGGAGTGGTTCGACGGCTTCGGCGCGCGCGACTTCGAGCTCGCGCTGGCGGAGCTGCGCGCGGTGCACGCGGAGCGATTGCGCCAGGGCCGAAACGTGTACGTGTATCTCGAGTCGCCCTGCAACCCGCACGGCTACGTGCTCGACGTGCCCGCGATCTGCCGGGCCGCGCACGACGCAGGGCTCGAAGTGATCTGTGACTCGACCGTGGGCACGCCGTTCCTGCACCCGGTGCTGCGCCGCGCCGACCCGCGCGAGCGGCCCGACTTCGTGATCCACTCCTACACCAAGGACCTGGTGGGCACCGGCACCACGACCGCCGGCGTGGCGATCGCGCGCAACGAGCGCATGTTCCTGCCCAAGGGCAGCCGGGTCACGGTGCCCGCGCCCGCCGGCGGCACGCGCGAGATCGACTGGAGCGAGACGCTGTTCTGGAACGTGTACTACGTGAAGGGCGCGTTTCTCGACGCGGACAAGGCGTTCGAGGTGATCAACGGCATGCGCACGCTCGAGCTGCGCATGCTGCAGAAGTGCATCTCGACCGCGACGCTGGCGCGCGCGCTCGCGAGTCACCCCGGCGTGCAGGTGCACTGCAACGCGGTGCCGGGCAACGAGAACGCCGAGCTGTGCCGGCGCACGATGGTGCTGGGTCTCTCGGCGCCGCTGTTCACGATCTCGTTCGAGGGCTCGGGCATTCCGATCGCGGCCTTCAAGCGCTTCTTCGATTGCCTCGAGCCGGCCTTCGGCCTGCAGGTGAGTCTCGGCCAGGTGAACACCGTGGTGCTGTGCCCCGCGCAGACCAGTCACTCGGAGCTCTCGGCCGAGGCGCTGGCCGCGGCCGGTATCTCGCCGACCACGATCCGCATCGCGGTCGGCGACGAGGACCCGCGGGCGCTGCTGGCTCACTTCCAGCGCGCCGCCGAGCTCGCGCTCGACCCGGTGAGCCCGGGTTTCTCGAAGCGCTTCCCGGCGCCCGCCGACGTGGACGAGCTCTATCGCTCGATCTACCTCGGAACTCACGAGCGTTATGTCCGCTCGCAACCAACGATGGCCGAGCTCCTGGCCTGAAGCGCCGGCGACCGAAAACCCAGCAGAAGCGCAAAGGGCGGACGGTGAGCTGCCGCTCACCGCCGCCCCAGCGGAGCCACCCTAGAAACGAATCGCTTCCTCGGATCGCTCAGGTGCGAGAGGGAAGGGATCTGTTCTCACACCACTGGAAGAGTGCGCTGTTCTCGGTCGGACCGGAATGCAAGACTACTTGCGGGGTCCGACTCCGTCGGATCTTCACCCGGGCTCCGGTCCGGGCGTGGTACTTTGGGATACGAGGGGGAGGGTGGTGATGTTCCCGCAACCAGAGCGCGTGCTCATCGTGGAAGACCACAAACCCTTGCGGCAGGCGATCGCGCGAGCCGGCCGTGGCTGGGGCGCCGAGGTGCTCGAGGCCGGCACCGTGCGGGAAGGCCAGGAGCTGCTCGCGCGCCTGCCCGACGTCGTGATCGTCGACGTGGCTTTGCCGGACGGTCAGGCCCTGCCGATCGTGGAAGAGGCCGTGCGCATGCGGCCGGCTGCCGCAGTGATCGCGATGAGTGGCCAGGCGTCGGCCGAAGAGGCCTTTCAGCTCGCCCGCTCCGGCGCGCGCCGCTATCTGCGCAAGCCGATCTCGCTCGAGGAGCTGACCCGCTCGGTCGAGGAAGCGATGGCCGATCGGCCGGACCTCGGCGCCTTCGTCGCCGCGCACGTCGGCAACACGCCGCTGCGCGAAGTCCAGGGCGAGGTGCGGCGGGTCATGATCGAGCAGGCGCTCGCCAAGGCGAACAACAGCCGCAGCGGCGCCGCGCGGCTGCTCGACCTGACGCGCCAGGCGGTCCAGCAGATCGTGCGCGAGCTCGACGCCGGCGACCGCCGCCGCGGCGGGCGCGAGCAGAGCTGAGCCGCCCCGAGCGGGCCCGTGCACGGCGTCGCGCTGTTCCTGCTCGGCGCAGCGGCGGGCGCGCTGCCGCTGGCGCTCCTGTGCGCGAGGCTCGCCTCGGTGTCGCGCGCGCGCCGGCAGCGCGGGGAGGCGCTGCGCGGCGCGCTCGACGCGCGCATCTGGCAGGACCAGGTCGAGCGCGTCGTTTCGCGCAGCGACGTTCCGGACGAGGTGCGCCGCCGCCGCCACGAGTCGAACAACGCGCTCTCGACCGCGCTGCTCTCGGCGCAGTTCCTGTTCTCGGTGGCCGCCGGCGAGCGCGCGGAGTCACTCAGCGACCAGAAGACGGCGGCGGGCGAGCTGGTCGAGGCGCTGCAGCGGCTGAAGCGCCTGATCGGCGAGGCCCAGGGCGTGGCCACCACGACCACGAGCCCGCGCGCGCCGCTGGTCAGCGCCGTCCGTCTGCTCGAGGCGGTGACTGCCGCCGCAGCGCGGCTGCGGGCGCGCTTCCCGCGGCTGGCGCTCGAAGTCGAGCTGGCGCGCCCCGCGCTCGAGGGCGCGCGCGTGGTGGTGTGCGCCGGCGCGGAAGGTCTGGCCGGCCTGCTCGACGCGCTCTTGATGAACGCCTGCGAGGGCGACGGCGCGCGCGGCGCCACGCGCGTCGTGCTGCGCATCGGCGCCGAGGGTGAAGTCGACGTGGTCTCGCTCGAAGTGACCGACGACGGCCCGGGCTTCTCTGCGGCGCAGCTCGGCGAGTCACTCCAGCCGTTCGCGAGCGCGAAGCCGGGGCGGCTGGGCCTGGGCCTGTACACCGCCGAGCACATCCTGGCGGCGAGTGGCGGCTCGCTGCGGCGCGAGAACGGGCCGCGCGGCGGCGCGCGAGTCACTGCCTTCCTGCCGGCCGCGCCGGAGCCGGCGGCCGGGACTCAGTAGATCGCGCCCGCGATCGCGGCCGTCATGAAGCTCGCGAGCGAGCCGGCGAGCAGCGCGCGCAGCGCGTCGCGCGCCACGTCGCTGCGCCGCTCGGGCGCGATCCCGCCCAGCCCGCCGATCTGGATCGCGAGCGAGCCGAAGTTCGCGAAGCCGCACAGCGCGTAGCTCGCGATCACGATCGAGCGGGGGTCGAGTGTCTCGCGCTGGTCGGCGAGCATGCCGAAGGCGATGAACTCGTTGAGCACGGTCTTCACGCCCAGGAGCTCGCCGACCTTCGCCGCGTCGTGCCAGGGCACGCCCAGCAGGAACGCCAGCGGCGCGAGCGCACTGCCCAGCAGCGACTCCAGCGAGAGCCGGGGCATGCCGAGCCCCGCGCCCAGCCAGGCCAGCAGCGCGTCGGTCATGTGAATCAGCGCCACGAACGCGATCAGCATGCCGCCGATGTTGATCGCGAGCCGCACGCCGTCGATCGCGCCCGAGGCCGCGGCGTCGATCGCGTTCACGGTGGTGCGCGGGACGTCCACGCGCACCTCGCCCGAGGTCTGCGGCACGCCCTCCTCGGGCACCATCAGCTTGGCCACCGCGATCGCCGCGGGCGCGGCCATGAAGCTCGCCGCCACCAGGTGACCCGCGTACGCGGGCCCCAGCATGCCCATGTACGCGACCAGCACGGAGCCGGCCACCGTGGCCAGGCCCGCGGTCATCACGCAGAACAGCTCGCTGCGGGTGAGCGACGGCACGTAGGCGCGGATCATGAGCGGTGACTCGGCCATGCCCAGGAAGATCTCGGCGATCGCCGCGAGTGACTCCGCGCCGCTCGTGCGCAGCGTGCGCCGCAGCCCGATCGCCAGCACCTCGACCACGCGCTGCAGCACGCCGAAATGCTGCAGCACCGCGAACACGCTCGACATGAACACGATGATGGGCAGCACGCGGATGGCGAACACGTAGGGCAGGTGCAGCGGCTGGCCGTCGGGCCCGAGCACGATCTCGGGCCAGCGCCCGAACACGAACTCGATCCCGGCGTTGGCCGCGCCCACGAACGCGTCGGCGCCGTCGCTGGCCTTGGCGAACAGCCAGCCGCCCCAGGGCGTGCGCAGCACGAACAGCGCGATCGCCAGCTGGATCGCGAGCGCGCTGGCGATCGTGCGCCAGCGGATCGCCGCGCGGTTGCTCGAGCAGGCCCAGGCGATCCCGAGCAGGACGAATACCCCCAGGACACTGACTGCGCGATCCAAGCGCTAGCGACTCCCGGGGGGTGACTCGAAGAACCGGGCCTGAAGGTAACGCGTCGCGGCCGCCGGGTCCGGCGCGTCGGCGACCGCCGAGATCACGGCCGCGGCCGCCGCGCCCGCGGCGCGCACGCCCGCCACGTTCCCGGCGTCGATCCCGCCGATCGCCACCAGCGGGTGCGCCGCGAGTGACACGGCCTCGCGCAGCGCCTCGAGCCCGCGCGGCGAGTACTCCGACTGCTTCGAGGCGGTGCCGAACACCGGGCCGAAGGCCACGCAGTCGATCGGCAGCGCCCGGCTGGCCTCGACCTGCGCGCGCGTGTGAGTCGAGAAGCCGATCCAGAGCCGCCGGCGCACGTCCGCGGGCACGAGCGCGGGCGGGACGTCGTCCTGGCCCAGGTGCACGCCGTCGGCGCCCGCGAGCGCCGCGAGGTCGAAGCGGTCGTTCACGAACAAGAGGGCCCCGGCCGCGCGCGTGCGCTCGAGCGCCCGGCGCGCCAGCGCCAGCGCCGCGCCATCGGGGGTGTGCTTCAAGCGCAGCTGCAGCACCGTGGCGCCACCGGCGAGCGCGCCTTCGACCTGCGCCAGCGCGTCGTTCTTCCAGCGCGGGTCGTCGTCGCACAAGACGTACACGCCGCGCAGGCGCTCGAGGCCGACGCGAGTCACCTCTCGTATTCGTCGCCGTCGGCCGGGCCCAGGCCGAGCTCGGCGATCTTCTTGCGCAGCGTGTTGCGGTTGATGCCGAGCAGGCGCGCGGCCTGGATCTGGTTGCCGCGCGAGCGCGTGAGCCCCTCGCGGATCACCGCGCGCTCGAGCCGGGACACGAAGCTCCAGTACGGCCCCGTGCCGTCCTCCTCGGCGCCCGGCTCGCCGTTGGCGAGTCTCTCGGCCAGCTCGCGGCGCGCCAGCTCCGACCAGTCGGCGGCGCCCGAGGGCGTGGCGCTGGTGGCGTGCTCGATGTCGTCGGCGGTGATCACGTCGCCCGCCGCGAGCACGAGCGCACGCTTCACCGCATTCTCGAGCTCGCGCACGTTGCCGGGCCAGGCGTGGCGCGTGAGGCGCTCGAGCGCGGCCTCGGTCGGCCAGCGGCGCGGCACCCCGAGCTCCTGCGAGAAGCGCTCGATGAAGTGACTCACGAGCAGCGGCACGTCGGCGCGCCGCTCGCGCAGCGGCGCGATGCGCACCGGCACGACGTTCAGCCGGAAGTACAGGTCTTCTCGGAACTTCTTTTCGGCGACCAGGCCCGGCAGGTCGCGGTGCGTCGAGGCCACGATGCGCACGTCGATCGGAATCGCGTGGCGCGCGCCCAGCGGCACCACGAGTCTCTCCTGCAGCACGCGCAGGAGCTTCGCCTGCAGCGGAAGCGGCAGGTCACCGATCTCGTCCAGGAGCAGCGTGCCGCCCTCGGCCTCGCGGAAGCGTCCCACCCGCGCCTCGGTCGCGCCCGTGAACGCGCCGCGCTCGTGGCCGAACAGCTCGGCCTCGATCAGCTCCGAGGGCAGGGCGGTCATGTTCACCGCCACGAACGGGCCTTCGCGGCGCCGGCCGTGGTAGTGGATCGCGCGCGCGACCAGCTCCTTGCCGGTGCCGCTCTCGCCCAGGATCAGCACCGCGGCGTCGCTCGCGGCCACGCGGCCGATGGTCTTGAACAAGTCGAGCATGACCGGTGTCTTGCCGACCAGCGCCTCGCCCGCGCGGAACGCGTCGCCCACCTGGCGCCGCAGCTCGGCCACCTCGCCGCGCAGGCCGCGCAGGATGCGCGCCTTCTCGACCAGCGCTTGCACCTGCGGCAGGTCGAAGGGCTTGGTGAGATAGTCGAACGCGCCGCGCTTCATGGCCTCGACCGCGTTCTCGAAGGTGTTCTGCGCGGTGAGGATCACGACCAGCGGGCCGTCGCTGCCGCGCGCGGCGACTTCATCGAGCAGCTCGAGGCCCGACGGCCCCGGCATGCGGATGTCGAGCAGCGCCAGCTCGAAGCGCTGCGACGCGAGCAGCTGGCGCGCCTCGTTCCCGTCGGCGGCTTCGACCACGTCGTGGCCGGCCTCGACCAGCGCCTCGCGGAGCACGAAGCGGATCGAGGACTCGTCGTCGGCGATCAGCACGCGCGTCATGCGGGCTTCCGCAGCGGCAGCTCTACACGCATTCGTGTACCCATCCCCACCCGGCTCGTGACCTGGATGCGCCCGCCCTGGCGCACCGTCCAGTGCTGCGCGACCGCCAGCCCCAGCCCCGTGCCCTGCGCGCGGCGCGTGAAGAACGGCGTGAACAAGAGCGGAAGGTCCGCCTCCGGAATGCCGGGGCCGGTGTCCTCCACGTCGACGCGCACCATGCGTGCGCGCTCCGGGCCGACGCGCTCGAGGTGATAGCCGGCCTCGATGCGCGTGCGCAGCGTGAGCGTGCCCTTGCCCGCCATCGCCTGCACGGCGTTGCGCACCAGGTTGAGCAGCACCTGGGTCGTGCGGTCGGGGTCGAAGTCGAACTCGGGGATGCTCGGGTCGTACTCGCGCAGCACGCGCACCCCGCGCCAGCTCTCGCTCTTGCTGTGGAGCTCCACCAGGTCGTCGATCACGCGGTGCAGGTTCGCGCGCCGCGGGCGCAGGTCACCGCCGCGCGTGAGCTCGGCCAGGTCGTCGAGCAAGCGGCGCATGCGCTCGGTCTCGGCGCGGATCAGCTCCGCGTAGCGCTGCTGGCCGGGGTCGTCGAGCTTGCCCAGCAGGAGCTCCGCCGCGCCGCGGATCCCGCCCAGCGGGTTGCGCAGCTCGTGCGCGATGCCGGCGGCGAGCTGAGCGAACAGCGCGGCGCGCGCTCGCTGGCCCAGGAGGTCTTCGAGCTCGAGGCCGATCGTGCGGTCGGCGAGCGATAGCACCGCGCCGCGGACCTCGCGCCCGACGCCGATCGGCGAGGCCGTCAGGTCGACCACCAGCGCGCGCCCGCCCAGGCGATCGCGCACGCGCGCGCCGTGCTCGGCGACCTCGCGGCCTTCGTGCAGCGCCGTCTCCAGCACGGTCACCGCCGGGTGGTCGGGTCCGAGGCTCTCGGTGAGCGGCCGGCCCAGGGTCGAAACGCCCGAGAGGCCGAGGATCCGGCTGGCCTCGGGGTTCTGGAGCTCGACCCGGCCGTCGGCGTCCGCGGCCAGCACCCCCACCCGCAGCGAGCCGAAGATGGCGTCGAGACGCTCGGCGGTCTCGGTCATCGGGGGGTTTTCCGCTGCATATACTGGGCTCTCGGGTCGCGTGGGGGGAAAGCTGCCTAGGATTTGGGCAGACTAACATCGAGGAGGCGGAATGCGCGAGGGGCAGGGGCAGCGACCGGTGGAGGCAGAACGGACCTCGGTCAGCGTGGCCGAGGCGCGCGAGCTGATCCTGGGCTCGGTCGCGCCGCTCGGGATCGAGACCGTGGGGCTGGCCGAGGCGACCGGGCGCGTGCTCGCGGAAGAGGTCGTGGCCGGCGTCTGGATCCCGCCATCCGACAACTCCGCGATGGACGGATACGCGGTGCGCGCTGCGGACACCGAGCGCGCGCCAGTGACTCTGGCGGTGGGCGAAGACCTGCCCGCGGGCAAGCGCAGTCAGCGCAAGCTCCTGCCCGGCGAGGCCGCGCGTATCATGACCGGCGCGGCCATGCCCGAAGGCGCCGACGCGGTCGTGATGGTGGAGGACACCGAGACCGAGGGCAGCCGGGTACGCATACACAAAGCTGCGTCGCTCGGTCAGCACGTGCGGCGCGCGGGCGAGGACGTGCGGCCCGGCACCCGGATCGCCGGCCCCGGTGCCGTGCTGCGCGCGCCGCTGTGCGGCATGCTCGCGGCGCTGGGCCGCGCGCTGGTCGCCGTGCGCGCGCGCGCGCGCGTGGCCGTGCTCGCCACCGGCGACGAGCTGGTCGAGCCCGACCGGCTGCGCGACGATGGGCGCATCGCCAGCTCGAACTCCTACGCGCTGTGCGCGGCGCTGCGCGAGATCGGCGCCGAGCCGGTGTATCTGGGCATCGCGCCCGACGAGCCGGCCGAGATCGAGGCGCGCTTCCGCGCCGCGCTGGCCTGCGACGCCGTGATCTCGACCGGCGGTGTCTCGGTCGGCGACCGCGACTGGATCAAGCAGGTGCTGCTCGGGCTGGGCGGCGAGATGCGCCTGTGGCGCGTGGCGATGCGGCCGGGCGCGCCGCTGGCCTTCGTGCGCGTGGCCGGGAAGCCGGTGTTCGGTCTGCCGGGCAATCCCGTCTCGACTTACGTCACGTTCGAACAGTTCGTGCGGCCGTCGCTGCTGCGCATGATGGGACACACCAACGTGTACCGGCCGGTGGTGTCCGCGCGGCTCGATGCCGATTACGCCAAGCCCGCGGGCCGCGCCCACTTCGTACGCGTGGCGCTCGAGTCGCGCGCCGGTGAGCCGTGGGCGCGCGTGGCCGGCGAGCAGGGCTCGAACATCCTGCTGGGGCTGGTGCGCGCCGACGGGCTCGCGTTCGTGCCCGCAGAGACCACGCGCCTGGCGCGCGGTGAGCGCGTGCCAGTGCAGCTGCTCGGCGGCGAGTCACTCTCGTCCGAGCCCGGGATTTGAAGCTCACGCACGTCGAGGGCGCCGTGCTGTGCGGCGGCGAGTCCACACGCATGGGCCGGGACAAGGCCACGCTCGAGCTCGACGGCGTGCCGCTCGCGCTGCGCGTGGCGAATGCGTTGGGCCGCTGCCTGGGGCGCGTGCGCCTGGTCGCGAAGGACGACGCGCTGCGGGCGCTGGGCCGCGACGTGATCGTCGACCGCCATCCGGAACGCGCGGCGCTGGTCGGCGTGGCCGCGGCGCTGGCGGCGTGCGAGGCTCCCGCGGTGCTGGTGGCGGCGTGCGACCTGCCGCATCTCGACCCGCGCGTGGTGCTTGCGCTGTGCGCGCTCGCTCCCGTCGACGGGCCGGCCGACGTGATCGCGCCCGTCGGAGCGCACGGTCCCGAGCCGCTGTGCGCGATCTACCGCGCGCGCCTCCTGCCCGAGCTCGAGCGCCGCATCGCGCGCGGCGAGTTCGCGCTGCAGGCGCTCTTGCGCGACTCCGCATGCACGCTCGTTCCCGAAGCCGACCTGCGCGCGCTCGACCCGAGCCTGCGCTCGTTTCGCAACGCGAACTCGCCCGACGATCTGCGTTAGGCTGCGGCGATGGCAAACGATTGGACCTGGACCGACGCCGTCGGGCAGGCCGAGGCCGTGGCCAAGGGCGATGCGTCGCCCAAGGAGCTGGTCGAGGCCGCGATCGCCCGCATCGAGAAGCTGAACCCGCAGCTCAACGCGGTCGTGACTCCGCTGTTCGAGAAGGCGCGCGCGCAGGCCGCGAGTGACTTGCCGAGCGGGCCGTTCCGCGGCGTGCCGTTCCTGCTCAAGGACCTGATCTGCGCCAGCGCGGGCGACCCGCTGGCGAGCGGCAGCCGGCTGATGAAGTCACTGGGCGTGATTCCACCGGTCGACACGAACCTGGCGGCGCGCTACCGCGCGGCGGGTCTTGTGTTCCTGGGCAAGACCTCGACGCCGGAGTTCGGACTCACCGCCACGAGCGAGGCGCTGGCCTACGGGCCCACGAAGAACCCGTGGGATTTGACTCGCTCGCCCGGCGGCTCCAGCGGCGGCTCGGCCGCCGCGGTGGCGTCGGGCATGGTGCCGGCGGCGCACGCGAACGACGGCGGCGGCTCGATCCGCATCCCGGCGAGCCTGTGCGGCATCGTGGGGCTGAAGACCTCGCGCGGCCGGATCTCGCTCGGCCCGCTGGCGGGCGAGGGCTGGAACGGGCTCGCCGGCGAGCACGTGGTGTCGCGCACCGTGCGTGACTCGGCCGCGCTGCTCGACGCCACGCAGGGCTACATGCCCGGTGACCCGTATGCCGCGCCCGAGCCGGAGCGCCCGTATCTCTCCGAGGTCGGCCGCGCGCCGGGCCGGCTGCGCATCGGTCTCATGGACCGCTCGCCCGGCTGGGCGCCGCAGCCGCTGCACGCCGACTGCGCGGCCGCGGTGCGGGACGCGGCGAAGCTGCTCGAGTCACTCGGCCACACCGTCGAGCCGAGACACCCGGCGGCGATCGACGACCCGCAGGCGCCGAAGACCCTGTACCACATCATCATCGCGCAGACCGCGGGGCTGCTGGCGATCGTGGAGGGCATGATCGGCCGCCCGATCCGCCCCGACGAGCTCGAAGTCTGGACCTGGGCGCTGTGGCAGGAGGGCAAGAAGATCGCGGCGCTCGACTTCCTGTCGGCGGTCGAGTGGCGCAACGTGATCTCGCGCTCCTTCGGCGAGTTCTACAGCTCGGGCTTCGACCTGCTGCTGACCCCCACCCTGGGTGCGCCGCCGCTGCCGCTCGGCTCACTCACTCCGGAAAGCTCTGCGCCGCTCGCCACCTGGGACAAGCTCCTGGCGTTCATCCCGTTCACGCCGATCCAGAACATGACCGGCGAGCCGGCGATCTCGCTGCCCTTGTACTGGAACGCCGCCAAGCTGCCGATCGGCGTGCAGCTGGTGGCGCCGTGGGGGCGCGAGGACGTGCTCTACCGCATCGCCGGCCAGCTCGAGCAGGCCCGGCCGTGGCGCGAGCGCAAGCCGCCCGTGCACGCGTGAGTCGCCGATGAAGTTCGGGGCCATGGTCGCGACCAAGCTGGACGACTGGCGCATCTTCCAGGAGTGCGAGTCACTCGGCTACGACCACGGCTGGGCGCCGGACTCGCAGATGATCTGGTCGGACTGCTACGCCACACTGGCGCTGGCCGCGGCGAACACCTCGCGCATCCGCTTGGGCACCGGCGTGGCGATCGCGCCCACGCGGCTCGCGCCGGTGACCGCGCACTCGATCGCGTCGATCGCGCGGCTCGCGCCCGGGCGCGTCTTCCTCGGCATCGGCACCGGTCACACGGCCATGCGCGTCATGGGCATGAAGCCGATGGTGCCGCGAGAGTTCCGCGAGTATCTCCGCGTGGTGCGCGGCCTGCTGGCGGGCGAGGAAGTCACGTACACGCACGGCAGCGAGACGCGCGCGATCCGTTTCCTGCACCTCGACCGCGGCTTCATCGAGCTCGGCCAGCCGATCCCGATCTGGGTGGCCGCCAACGGGCCGGGCGCGCTGCGTGCCGCCGGGGCGTACGGCGACGGGCGGATCTCGGCGCTGAACGAGCCGCCCGCCATGACCCGGCGCAGCCTGGCGGCGATCGAAGCCGGCGCGCGTGAGCTCGGCCGCAAGCTGCCTGCCGACTTCCACACCGCGGCGCTCACCACCGCGGTGGTGCTCCGGCCGGGTGAGACACTCTCGAGCGAGCGCGTGATCGACGCCTGCGGCTCGCAGGTCGCCGCCGCCTGGCACTACGCCTGGGAGGGCTGGCGCATGGACCCGTCGGCGGGCCCGCCCGTCCCGCCCGCGCTCGCCGGCCTGTTCGAGGAGTACTGCGCCTACGTGGACAAGATGGAGACGCCGCCCGAGAAGCGATATCTCCAGATCCACGAGGGTCACTGCTGCTTCCTGGTACCGGCCGAGCGGCGCTTCGTGACTCCAGAGGCGATCCGCACCTGGATCCTGGCGGGCACGCCCGACGAGCTCGTCCACCAGCTGCGCGAGGCCGAGGCCGCGGGGCTGCGCGAGATCACGCTGCTGCCGCCGATGGACCAGGCGCGCGAGCTGTTCCGCGACTTCGCCAAGCAGGTGATCGAGCGCTACTGACTCGAGCGTGACGCTTCGCATCCGCCCGGCCAGGCGCGAAGACTCCGGCGCCATCGCCGCCATCAACCGCGCCGGGCTGCCCGGCGTGACGCGCTTCGCGCCGGGCGAGATCGAGGCGTGCGTCGAGAAGGCGACGCTGTTCTGGGTCGCCGAGCAGGCCGGCGAGGTCGCGGGCTACCTCTTGGTGTTCGGCGAGGGCTTTCCGGAGCTGGGCGACGAGTACCGCTGGTTCTCCGCGCGCCATGCGCGCTTCCTGTACGTGGACTCGATCGCGATCGCCGAGCCGCAGCGGCGCGCGGGCGTGGGCCGCGCCTTCTACGCCGAGCTCGCACGCGAGGCGCGCCGCCGCGCGCTGCCGTACATCGTCTGCGAAGTGAATCTCGACCCGCCCAACCCGCGCTCGCTCGCCTTCCACGCCGCGCAGGGCTTCGCCGAGGTGGGCCAGCTGCGCGTCTCGGACGGGCGCTTCGTGTCGCTCTTAGAGCTCGAGATAGGCTCGCGCGCGCTCCAGGAGTGACTCGTCGTCGGCCGTGCGGCGCGCGAAGCGCGCCCGGTCCAGCGCTTCCAGGAGCTCGATCGCCTCGCGCTCCGCGCCGCGCGCCGAGAGCTCGGGAGGCGTGAGCGGCAGGGCGTCGCAGCGGTGGCGCGCGCCGACGCCGGTGCGCACGGCTCTCGCCAGGAGTGAGTGGAACTCGGGGGTGCCGCGCGCGGCGCGCGCGGCGTCGAACGCGGCGCGCGGCGAAGCTGCGGCGGGCGCGAGCAGGCGCGCGAGCTCTGCCCGCCGCCAGCGCCACAAGAGCGCGCCCGACAGCGCGAGCGCCACGGCGGCCCCCAGCAGGAACGGCCAGGCCTCCCAGGGCTCCTCGGCCGAGAGCGGCGCGCGTTTCTTGAACGGAGAGCGCGGCTCGTCGTCGGCGCTGCCCGAGAACACGTCGAACACCAGCGCCTCGCTGCGCGCGCTCTCGACCTTGCCGCTCGCGGGGTCGAAGTAGGACAGCTCGAGCGGATCCATGCGCACGCGGCCCACGGCCGAGGGCACGAGCGCGTAGCGGAACGTGCGGCGCGTGGTCGCGCGGCCGCCGCTCTCGCCGATCGAGACGTGCGGGGGCTCCGCGAAGACCTCGACGCCCGGCAGCCGCGCCTCGAGCGCGGGCGGAGCGGCGTCCCACACGTTGGCCTCGCCGGCCAGGTCGATGGTCAGCGCGAGTGACTTGCCCAGCCGCAGGCGGTCGTCGCCCGGCTGTACGTGCAGCTCGAGCTTGCCGACCAGGAGATCGGGAGACACTCCGGCCGGCAGCGGCTTCACGCGCACGCGCGCGCCCGGCACGGGCACTTCCGTCTCCGCCTCGCCCTCGCCGGCCAGGGTCAGCTTCGAGGGCGCGATCTCGATCTCGCCCGCGCGGGTGGGAAACAGCGCGCGCCGGAACTCGGTGCGGTGCAGGCCGCCGGGATCGTCTGGCAGCGCGCGCGTGCCGAGTCTCTCGGCCCAGAAGCCGTCGAAGGGGGGCGGGTCCCAGCTCGCGCGCGCGTCGGCCGGGTGCAGGATCTCGAGTGACAGCACGACCTGCTCGTGCAGATAGACCTGCTCGCGATCGAGCCGCACGCGCACCTGCAGCGGCGGCGCGTCGGCGGCCCCGGCTCGGGCCGCGGCGAGACACAGGAGCAGCGCCAGCGCCGCCCGAGTCACCACGTCTTTCCGCCCGGGTGGGCGCGCGGGCGCCCGCCGGTCGCGTTCGTGATCTCCTGGCGCAGCGCGTCGCCCACCGGCTCGTCGAGCGTGTCGAGCCACTTGCGCGCCTCCTGCTGGTCGAGCGAGCCGCGCTCGGGGCGCGCGTCGCTCTGCCGCGGGCGCGGGTCACTCGACTCGCCCTGGCCGGAGTCCCTGTCTCTCTGCTTGGGCTCGTTCGACGGCTCGGGCTGGGGCGGCGGGGGCGGCGTGGGCAGGATGTGCGCCACCGCCCACTCGTAGTTGAACTTCGCCTCGAGGCTCGTGGGATCGGCGACCAGCGCCGCCCAGTACGCGTCGCGCGCCTCTTCGAAGTGCTGCTTGGCGACGAACGTGTTGCCGAGATTGAAGCTGGCCGCGAAGCGCGCCTCGGGGTCGTCGGACGAGAGCAGGCGCAGCGCCTCGAGATACGAGCTCGCCGCCTGGTCGATGCGCTCGAGCCGGTAGAGCGCGTTCCCGATGCGGATCGAGAGCCGCGGGTCGCGCTCGAGCGTGGCCGCGGCCTCGTGGTAGAGCGCGAGCGCTTCGTCGGGCTTGCCCGCCTCGAGCGCCTCGTCTCCGCGCGCGACGAGCCTGCCCTCGCCGAACGCGCCCAGCGCCAGCGCCGCGCTGGCCGCCGCAGCGGCGTGCGCGCGGCGAGTCATGCGCCGGCGCGCGCGCAAGCCGCCGCCCGAGAGCCAGATCTCCGCGGCGAGCGCAGCGGCGGCCGCAGCCAGAAACGGGGCCAGTGAGTCGCGCGGACGCGGCGGCGCCGGCGAGGCCTGCGCCTCGCGCGGCGGCAGGAGCTGCTCGGGCCCGGGCCGCGCTTCGATCTCGCGGAAGTACGCGCCGTCGGTGCCGTCGGCGATGTGCTGCAAGAGGCCGTCGTTGCGCCGCGACACGGTGCTCTCGCCGCTGCGCACCGCTTCGGCCAGCGCGGCCTGGCCCGGCACGGGCCCGCCCTCCGCGGTGCCGTAGCCGATCGCGACCACGCGCACGCCCAGCGCCCGCAGCTCGCCGATCTGTGACTCGGGCGGCGCGCCGAAGTCCTCGCCGTCGCTGAACAAGAGCAGCGTGCGCGGCCGGCTGGAGCGCGGGTCGAAGGCGCGTCCGGCCTGCTCGAGCGCGCGCCCGAGCTCACTGCCGCGCAGCGAGATCGTGTCGCTGTCGAGCGCGCGCAGATAGGTGAGCACGGCGTCGCGGTCCTGCGTGAGCGGCAGCGCGATGAACGCGTCGCCCGAGAACACGACCAGCGCGAGCCGCTCGCCCTTTGCGTGCTCGACCACGCGCTCGGCGGTGCGCAGCGCGCGCCGCAGGCGCGAGGGCGCGACGTCGGCGACGTCCATGCTGAGCGACACGTCGACCGCGAGCACCACGTCGGCCCCGGCGCCCGAGTGCTCCTCGGGCGTGCTGACCGCGCGCTGCAGCGCGGCCGCGAGACAGCCCGCGGCGAGCGCGAGCGCCGCCGCGCCCGCCATGCGCCGCCGGCCCGCCGGGTCCCGGCCCAGCCACGCGCACAGCTCACGCCGGCCGCGCCACGCGGAGTGCAGCGCCAGCGCAGTCACCGCGGCGGCCGCGAGCCACGGCCAGGCCAGCTCGCTCACGGCAGCCTCCGCACCAGCCCGTGCGCCGTCAGGGCCTCGGCCAGCAACAAGGCCAGCGCGAGCATCAGGGTGAGCGGCGCGAGTGACGCGTGCCGGAACTGCGGGTCCTGCTGCTGCGGCCGCGCCTCGAGCCGGTCGATGGCATCGGCCACGGCGCGCAGGTCGTCGGGCTTGCGCGCGTGGAAGAAGCGCCCGCCGGTGGCCGCCGCCACGGCCTGGAGTGTCTCGCGGTCGAGGTCCACGCGCTCGAAGCGCATGGGCGCCTCGGCTCCGGGCTGCGCGAACGGCACCAGACCCTCGCTGCCGATGCCGACGGCGTGGATGCGCACGCCCGAGGTCTGCGCGAGGTCGGCCGCGGTGCGTGGGGCGAGCTTTCCGGAGTTGTGCCGGCCGTCGGTCACCAGCACGACGATGCGGCGCGCGTCCTCGGGCCCGCCGGTGACTTGCAGCCGGCGCGTCGCCAGGCCGATCGCCTCGCCCAGCGCCGTGGCGTCGCCCACCACGCCCACCTCGACCCGGTCGAGCGCCTCGAGCACGAGCCGGTGGTCGACGGTCAGCGGACACTGCGTGAACGCGTGCTCGGCGAACACGACCAGACCGATCCGGTCGCCGCCGCGCGCGCGCACGAAGTCGGCGACCACGCGCTTGGCGAGCTCGAGGCGAGTCACCTGGCGCCCCTCGAGCTCGCCGTCGAGCGCGAGCATGCTGCCCGAGGCGTCGAGCGCGATCACCAGATCGACCCCCGAGCCGGCCGCCGGGTTCTCGGCCAAAAGCCCCACCGGCCGCGCGGCAGTCACTGCCACGAGCGCGAGCGCCGCGCAGCGCAGCGCGAGCGAGGCGGCCCAGGGCAGGTCGAGCGCGCGCAGGACGCCGCTCGGGCCCGTGGCCGGAACGCGCAGGCGCCGCGGCCCGCGCGCGCTGGCCAGCACCGCGAACGCCGCCACCGCGGCCAGCCCGAGCCAGAGCACGGCTGGTGACTCGACCGTGAGCGCGCGGGCCGAGAGCGCGCTAGCCGCGAAGGTTCGCCACATGCCTCACGCGCTCCCGGGCGCGCTCCGCGACGTCGGCCAGCCCGCTGCGCTCGGGCCGGCGCGCGAAACGCGCGCGCTCGAGCCCGGAGAGGATGCTCGCGATCTCGCCGTCGACCTCCGCGGGCAGCTCGCGCGGAGTCACCGAGGCGGTATTCAGGTGCCAGCAGGCCGCGACGAAGCCGAGCAGCGCCGCGCGCACGCGGCCGGCGAAGCTGCGCGCATCGGCATCGCCCTCCGCGCCCTCGAGCGCGGCCAGCGCGGCGCGGCCCGCGCTGGCCACCTGGCCCGCGGCGACCTCCGCTGCGAGCGCGCGCCGGCGCGCCGCGCGGAAGCCCAGCACGACGGCCAGCGCAGCAGCCGCGCCCAGCGCGAACACCCAGGGAGCGACCGGCTTCTGCGGCGGCGCCGTGCGGATGTCGAACACCGCCGCGCGCTCCGGCAGGTCGGCCTTCACCGACAGCACGGGCAGCGGCATGCCGCCGACGTGGAGCGCCTGCACCGCGCCGTCGGGCCGCACCAGCGGAATGTCGAGCCACGGCAGCTCCTGCTCGCCCACGGCGCGCGCGCGCACGGTCCACAAGAGGTGGTGGCGCAGGCCGCCGGGCACCGCGATCGGCGGCACGAGCTGGACCGAGTCCGACGCGAACTCGCCCGTCGAGGGCGCGGGTGGGGTCTGCAGCGCGTAGCCGGCCGGTGTCTCGACCTCGACGGTGACTCCGATCGGCTCGCCGACGCGCGTCTCGCTGCGGTCCAGGGTGACTCGCGCGCCGATCCCGAGCGCGGGCGTGACGTCGCGGCCGCAGGCGGCGAGCGCGAGCGCTGCGGCGAGCACGAGCGCGCGATTCACCGGCGCCTCCGCGCACGCTCCTCGAAGAAGCGCAGCAGGCTGGGCAGGAGCCGCGCGCCCGTCCACAGCTCGCCGTAGTCCGCCCCCAGCGCCCGCAGCGCGCGCTCCGCGACCGGCGCCTCGAGCGCACGCGCGCCGTCGGCCGCGCGCCGCCAGACCAGCGCCCGCCCGCCCTCGGCGCCGCGCACCCGCACCGGCGGCAGGCCGCGCGGCGGCTGGTCGGAGGCGTCGCGCACGCGCAGGGCCACCAGGTCGTGCTTGCTCGCGCAACGCCGCAGCGGCGCGCCCGGGTCGGGGAACAGGAAGTCCGAGATCAGCACCACCACCGAGTGTCTCGGCAGCTTCTCCGCCGCCCAATCGAGCGCCGGGCCCGCGTCGGTGCGCTCGGCGGGCGCAGTCACTTCGAGCGCGCGCAGCACGCGCTCGCGCTGCAGCGCCCCCGTGCCCGGAGAGAGCACGCGCTGGAGCCGTTCGCCGAACAGCGCCAGCGCCACGCGGTCTTGCGAGGCGATCGCCGCCGTCGAGAGCGCCGCGCACGCGCGCCGCACGGCGTCCTGTTTGGTCGCGCCGGCCGTGCCGTGCTCGAGCGAGGGCGACACGTCGACCAGGAGCGCCAGCACCAGGTCGCGCTCCTCGCGCATGCGCTTGGCGATCGGCCGGCCCAGGCGCGCGGTCGCGTTCCACTCGATCCAGCGCACGTCGTCGCCGGGCGCGTAGTCGCGCAGCTCCTCGAACGTGAGTCCCTGGCCGCGGAACGCGCTGCGGTAGGCGCCGGTCAGCGACGTCGTGACGTCGCGCCGGGCGCGCACGCGGAGTCGGCGGGCGAGGCCGGCGGCCTCGCCGGTCACGGAGTCGGGACCGCCGCGAGCAGCTCGCGCACGATCGCGTCGGAGGTCTGGCCCTCGGCGGCGGCCTCGTAAGTCAAGAGCAGCCGGTGGCGCAGCACGGACGGCGCCACCTGCTTCACGTCCTCGGGCAGCACGAAGTCGCGCTGCTCGAGATAGGCGCGCGCGCGCGCCGCCTCGATCAGATAGATCGACGCGCGCGGTGAGCCGCCCAGCGCCACGCTGGCGAGCGCACGGCTTCTGGCCACCAGCGCCACGGCGTAGTCGTAGAGCGACGGCTCGACGTGCAGCGCGCGCACGG
>DATKAO010000243.1 GCA_035498015.1 Myxococcota bacterium | reverse complement strand
TCGCTCGACCGCGAGCGCGGGCGGGTCTGCGTGCGCGCGGGCACCAAGCTGCACGCGCTGGGCGAGCCGCTCCTGGCCGCCGGACTGGCGATGCGCAACCTGGGCGACGTGGACGTGCAGGCGCTGGCAGGCGCGGTCTCGACCGGCACCCACGGCACGGGCCCGACGCTCTCGAACGTGTCTTCGCAGGTCGTGGGGGCGCGCCTGGTGCTCGCCAGCGGCGCGCCACTCGAGCTCTCGGCCGAGAGCGACGCCGAACGGCTCGATGCCGCGCGCGTGTCACTGGGGCTGCTCGGCGTGTTCTCGACCCTGACCCTGGAGACCGTGCCGGCGTTCCGCCTGCACGAGCGCATCTGGCGCACGGGCATCGAGGAGTGTCTCGCCGAGCTCTCGGCCGACGTGGCGGCGCAGCGCCACTACGAGTTCTGGTGGTACCCGCACAAGGACTACGCGGAGCGGAAGTCACTGGCGCTCACCGACGCGCCGCCCGAGTCGGTGGCGGGCCGCAAGGGCGAGCGCATCGACTGGAGCGCGCGCATCTTCCCGTCGCTGCGCGAGCTGCGCTTCAACGAGCTGGAGTACTCCGTGCCCGCCGCGGCCGGCCCGGCCTGCTTCCGCGCGGTGCGCGAGCGCATGCGCACGCGCTGGCGCGAGGTCGTCTGGCCGGTCGAGTACCGCACGCTCGGCGCCGACTCGGCCTGGCTCTCCACCGCCCACCGGCGCGACTCGGTCGCGATCTCGCTGCACCAGGACGCGAAGCTCGAGTGCGACGCGTTCTTCGCCGACTGCGAGCCGATCTTCAGCGAGCACGGCGGCCGCCCGCACTGGGGCAAGCTGCACAACCTGGGCGCGCGCGAGCTGGCCGAGCGCTACCCGCGCTGGAACGACTTCCTGGCCCTGCGCCGCGAGCTCGATCCCCGCGGGCTCTTCCTGAACGAGTATCTCGCCGGCCTGTTCGCCTAGGAGAAGTGGCCGCGGAAGACGACCTGGTCGGGCTTGGTGCGCGTCCCGGTCACTTCGACCTTGTAGCCCGCCAAGAGGTTCTGCGCGAGATACTCGATGAAGCCCTCGCCGATCGTGATCAGCGGATCGGCGTAGTGTCTCGCGTCGTCGACCGTGGTCTGGAACGTGCCGGCCTCGACGTTGCTCTCGAAGCTCCAGCGCGAGAAGTTGTAGAGCACGGCGCCCATGGTGGCGGCGATGGTGCCGACGCGGTGGCCCCAGGTCTCGACCGTGGCCTCGAACTGACCGTAGAGTCCCAGCTTGTGGAGTCTCTCGGCCGCGCGCATCCCGCGCTCGCGCAGATACTTGTGCACGTCGCGCCCGGCCTCCAGCGCGATCAGGAGCTCGAGCACGCGCAGGTAGGTGGCCACCGGGACCCAGCCCGAAGCGGCGAGCTGCTTGCCCAGGTAGCCCAGGTCGTCGGGCTCGAGCTGCGCCTCGAGCTCGGCGCGCGACAGGCGGCCGGACTCGATCAGCCGCGCGATGTCGTCGGCGGCCGACTGGAAGCCCGTGGCCTTGATGGAGGGAACGTCGGGCACTGGGGACTCCGGCTTTTGCGATGCGGATCGGCATCCGGGAGGCAGGATTGAGGCGCTGTAACGCGGGCGGCCGCTCGCGCGTGAACACGTTGAACCCGGGCGGGTCCCGGTGAGGGCGGCGGAAGTGGCGCAGGAAGCGAGAGTGGCGGTGGTCGGCGGCGGGCTGGCGGGGCTTTCGGCGGCGGCGTTCGCGGCGCGCGCGGGTGCGCGCGTGACGCTGTTCGAGCGCCTGACCGAGACGGGCGGGCGCGCCCGTACCCGCGTCGACGACGGCTTCGCGTTCAACATGGGCCCGCACGCGCTGTACCTGCAGGGGCCGGCGATCGCGTCCCTGCGCGAGCTCGGGATCGAGCCCGCGGGCGGCTCGCCCCCGACCTCGGGCGGGCTGGCTTGGCTGCGCGGGCGACTGCACGCGCTGCCCGGTGGCACCGTGTCGCTCATGACCACGGGCCTCTTGGGCGTGGCCGAGAAGCTCGAGCTGGCGTCGCTCATGACGCGCGTGGCGAAGCTCGCGGAGCAGACCGGCGCCAGTGAGTCGGTCGACGAGTTCCTGGCGCGCGAGCTGCGCCACGAGGGCGTGCGCGAGCTTTTGCGCGGGCTCGTGCGACTCACGAGCTACTCGAACATGACCGACCGCATGTCGGCGCAGGCGGCGCTCGCGCAGGTCGCGCTCGGCCTCGGCCCCGGCGTGCGCTACGTCGACGGCGGCTGGAGCGCGCTGGTCGACGCGCTCGAAGCGCGCGCGCGCGAAGCGGGCGTCGAGCTGCGGCGCGGCGCGAAGGTCGAGCGGGTGGTGCACGACGGCCGCGCGCGCGGCCTCGAGCTGGCCGGCGGCGAGCGCTGCGCCGCCGACGCCGTGATCCTGACCGGCGGCCCCGACGAGTCGAGCGCGCTGGTCGACGGCGGCGGGCACCCGTTCTTCGCGCGCGTGCGGGAGCGGGCCGTGCCGGTCCGCGCCGCGTGTCTGGACCTCGGGCTGGAGGGCCTGCCGAGCCCGAAGCGCCTGTTCGCGCTCGGCATCGACCGGCCGCTCTACTACTCGGTGCACTCCGCGGCCGCGAAGCTCGCGCCCGAGGGCCGGGCGACCGTGTGTCTCGCGCGCTACCTCGGCGCCGACGAGCGGCCGGGCCGCGAGGAGCTCGAGGCCGACTTCCACGCTCTGCTCGACGCCCTGCAGCCCGGCTGGCGCGAGCGCGTGGTGACTCGCAAGCTGCTGCGCGAGCTGGTCGTCACGCACGACCTGCCGCAGGCGGCGCTCGGCGGCCTGGCGGGGCGCACCCCCGGCGCAGTGAGTGGCATCGCGAACCTGTATCTCGCAGGTGACTGGATCGGGCCCGACGGCCTGCTCGCCGACGCCTCGTTCGCGAGCGCCCGGGCGGCGGCGCGCGCCGCGGCGGGCGCGGACGGGGTGCGCGTGGCAGCATGAGCTCCGCGATGTCCGACGCCTCGCCCGCGCTTGCGGCCGACCTGTCGCGCGTGTTCGCCGACGAGCGCCGCTTCCTGTTCGGGCTCGCGTACCGGATGACCGGAAGCGGCGCCGACGCCGACGACATCGTGCAGGAGACGTTCGCGCGCGCGCTCAGCCACCCGCCGGCGCGCCGCGACGTGCCCTGGCGGCCGTGGCTGGTGCGCGTGGCGCTGAACCTGGCGCGCGACGAGCTGCGCCGGCGCCGGCGCCGTGGCTACAAGGGGCCGTGGCTGCCCGAGCCGCTCGACGACGCCGAGCTGGTCGAGCCCGCGCACGAGCCGCTCTCGACCACCGGCCGCTACGAGCTGGTCGAGAGTGTCTCGTTCGCCTTTCTGCTCGCGCTGGAAGCGCTCAGCCCGGCCCAGCGCGCGGTGCTCCTGCTGCGCGACGTGTTCGAGTACACGTCGGCCGAGGCCGCCGAGGCGCTCGATCTGTCCGAGGCGAACGCGCGCGTGCTCCTGCACCGTGCGCGCCGGGCGCTCGCCGACTACGACCGGAGCCGCTTCGTGCCCGACCGCGCGGCGCGCGAGCAGTCAGTCGAGGTCCTGGGCCGGTTCATGGCCTGCTTCGCCAAGCAGGACGTCGCGGGCATGGAGGCTCTGCTGGCCGAGGACGTCGTGACCTTGAACGACACCGACGGGAAATACCCCGCCGCGGGCGTGGCGGTCACCGGGCGCAACAAGGTCGCGCGCTTCCATGCGGGCATCGCGCGGCTGCGCACGGCGCAGGTGCCGCGCGTGGTGCTGCGCTGGCTGAACGGCGCTCCCGCGCTCCTGGTCGACTATTCGCCGGTGACCGACCGGCTCGCGCCGCGCTTCGTGACCACCGGTGAGATCGACGCCCACGGCCGGGTGCGGCGCATCTACACCGTGCTCGCGCCCGCGAAGATCGCGCGCGCGTTCCGCAGCTTCTGAGCCGGCCCCTCGACCCGAGGGCTCAGCCCATGGGGTAGAGGATCTCCTTCGAGACCGCGTCGCAGGCCGCGAGCACGTCGCGGGAGAGCGTCACGTCGGCGGCACGCAGTGAGTCCTCGAGCTGGTCGACGCGGGTCGCACCGATGATGGTCGAGCCCACGAAGTCGTGCGCGAGCGTCCAGGCCACGGCCAGCGTCACGACCGGCAGACCCGCGTCGGCGGCGATCTTCGCGAAGCGCTCGGTCGCGCCCAGCGTCTTTGGGTTCACGAAGCGCCGAGTCATGACCTGCTGGCGCGGGTCGTTGCCGCGGTAGCGCGAGAAGCGCGCGCCCTCGGGAAACGCGCCGCCCAGATACTTGCCCGACAGCACGCCGCCCGCGATCGGGCTGTACGGCAGGAGACTCAGCTTCTCGCGCCGGCACACGTTCGCGAGCTCGTCCTCGAAGCGCCGGTTCAAGAGCGAGAAGTTGTTCTGGATCGTCTCGTAGCGGGTCACGCCGCGCGCGTGCGACGCCCACAGACTCTTGGTGAGTCCGTACGCGCTCTCGTTGCTGCAGCCCACGTAGCGCACCTTACCGGCGCGCACGACGCGGTCGAGCGCCTCCATGACCTCTTCGCAGGGCAGGTCCGGGTCGGGCCAGTGAGTCTGGTACAGGTCGATGTAGTCGGTGCGCAGCCGGCGCAGACTGCCTTCGACCGCGCGCTCCACGTTGTGGCGGTCCAGAGCCGTGCGCCCGCCGCGCACCGCGGCGCGGAACCAGCCGCCGCTGGGGCCGGCGATCTTGGTGGCGACGAACAGAGTCTCGCGCCGGCCGCGCTTCTCCAGCCAGCTGCCGACGATCTCTTCGCTGCGGCCCGCCCACTTCTCGTCGGGCGGCACCGGGTAGATCTCGGCCACGTCGAGGAAGTCCACGCCCTTCGCGTCCGCGAAGTCGAGCATGGCATGACTCTCCTTCTCGTCGGCGAAGCTCCCGAAGGTCATCGTGCCCAGACAGATTTCGGACACCACCAGGCCGGTCTTGCCGAGTCTTCGCGTCTTCACGTGCTGCGCTCCCGAGTCAGTGGGTGGGGGTGCGCCAGCTTACACGAACACTAGAGCGACGAGGGAACGGGCAGGTCGGCGCGCTGCGCCTCGGGCAGGCGCTGCCAGAGCTGCCGGTACACGAAGCGCGCATCGCCGACGTCGCCCGGCCCCACGCCCACGCGCGGGCCGTCGCGCACCACGAGCAGCGCCGCGCGCGCCAGGTCGCGCACGTTGCCGCGCCGCGGCTCGCGGTAGCGCGCCCAGATCTCGAGCAGGCTCGCGCGCAGCTTGGAGGGCGTGGCGAATGCGCCGTCCGCGACCAGGATCGTGCGGCGCTCACTCTCGATCACGAGGTCGGCGCACGAGATGCCGTCACACACGGCGCGCGGGTCGTTGCGCAGCCGCACGTCGGGCGCGAACTCGAAGCCGCCCGCCGAGAGCTCGGCGAGCGCGGGCGCGAGCTCGGGCGTGCGGTCGGGCGGCTGGAAGAGCGCGCAGGCCGAGAGGGCGAGCGCCAGGAGCCCGGCGAGGGCCATCCGGACGCGCGCGGTCCGTGCGCCCGTCAGCGGCCGCCGCGCCGGCGGCGCCGCCGGCGTCCGCCGCCACCGCCTTCGCGTCCGCCACCGCCCTCGGCGCCGGAATCCCGGCGGCGCGGCGCCTGCTCGGCACGGGCCTCGTCGTGGCTGCGCTCGCGCGCGGGAGCGGCGCTCGCGGGCGCGGGCTCCTCGCGCGCCGGGGTCGCCGGGTGGCGGTGCTCGAGATACTCGTAGAGCACGGCCGAGAGCAGGCGGCGGCCCTGCGGCGTGGCGCAGAGTGACTCGACGGTGGGCAGGTGGGTCTCTTCGCGGGCCTGGCGGTCGGCAGCCGGCACGTCGCGCAGATGGTGCTCGATCTCGACCTGGAGGCGCTCGGACTCGCGGGTCGCCACGTCGGCCTCGCTGGGCAGCTTTCGTTCGGGAATCACGATGCGGTTCACTTTCTGGAGTGTGCGGAAGTTTCCGATGTCGAGGCCGGACACGAGCGAGATGGCCGTGCCGGACTTGCCCGCGCGGCCGGTGCGACCGGTGCGGTGCGTGTAGACCTCGGGTGAGTCGGGCGAGGTGTAGGAGATCACGTGCGACAGGTCGCTGATGTCGATGCCGCGCGCCGCGACGTCGGTGGCGACCAGCACGCGCAGCTCGCCCGCCTTGATGCGCTTCATCACCGCCTCGCGCGCGGCCTGGGTCATCTCGCCCTGGATCATGTCGGCGTCGATCTCGTTGCGCTGCAGGTAGCGGGTCACGAAGCGCACGTCGTCGCGCGTGTTGCAGAACACGAGCGCCGAGTCGGGCTCCTCGAAGCGCAGGATGCGCAGCAGCGCCTTCTCCTTCTCGGTCGCCGGCACCACGTAGTGCCAGTGCTCGATCTCCTCGGGCGCGCGCACGCCGCCCTCGGTGAGTGACACGAACTCGGGCTCGTGCAGGAACACGCGCGCGAGCGAGACCACGCGCTGCGGCATGGTGGCGGAGAACAGGCCGGTGAGCCGGCGCTGCGGCAGATACTTCTGGATCTCGCGCATGTCGGGCCAGAAGCCCAGCGAGAGCAGCTCGTCGGCCTCGTCGAAGATCAGCACCCGCAGCTTGTCGAGCTTCAGGTTGCCCGAGCCCAGGTGGTCGAGCAGCCGGCCCGGCGTGCCCACCACGATCTGCGCGCCGCGCGAGAACGCGTCGAGCTGCGGACCGTAGGCCGTGCCGCCATAGACCGCGATCGTGCCCACGTCGAGATACTTGGCCATCAGCCGCAGCTCGTTCTCGATCTGCAGCGCCAGCTCGCGGGTCGGCGCGAGCACGAGCATCTGTGCCGCGCGCAGGCCCGGGTCGATGATCTCGAGCGAAGGCAGGCCGAAGCCGCCCGTCTTTCCGCTGCCGGTCATGGCCTGTGCGATCAGGTCGCGCCCGCGGCGCATGACCGGGGTGACTCGCCGCTGCACGGGCATGGGCGCGGACCAGCCCATCTCGGCCACCGCGCGCCGGATCGGCTCCGAGAAGGTCTCGAAGCCGAGGAGCTGTTCATCTGGGGTCGGAGGCTGCGTCGGCGGCGGGGAAGCGCCGGTGGCGCTCATCGCTTGGCGCTCATGGAATTGCGTCGATCCTCTCCAGCACTACACGGGACAGTGTCGCTTCGACCAGTCCCTTCACGTCCAGATTCCGCTCGATCGCCTCGATCGCCTCGGGACGCGTCCACGTCGCCGGCTGTCTCGGCATGAGGAAGCTGCAGCAGTCCTCGTCGGGTTCGATCGAGATCGTGTAAGTGCCCACGTGTTTCGCGAGTGACACGATCTCGGCTTTGTCCAGGCCGACGAGCGGCCGAAGCACGGGCAGGGTAGCCGCCCGGTTGATGGTGTCGAGGTTGGCGAGGGTCTGCGAAGACACCTGCCCCACGCTGTCTCCCGTCACCAGCGCCAGGGCCCGCTCGCGCTCGGCCAGCGCCTCGGCGATGCGCAGCATGAAACGGCGGTACAGGACGATGCGCGGCTCGGAGGGGGCCTCGCGCACCAGCGCCTGCTGCAGCTCGGCGAAAGGCACCAGCCACAGCCGGCTGGGGCCGTGCCAGCGCGCCAGATGCGCCACCGCATCCCGCACCTTCTGCTGGGAGGCCGTGCTGGTGTAGGGCGCGCTGTGGAAGTGGACGAAGGACACGGCGCAGCCGCGCTTCATGGCCAGCCAGGCCGCCACCGGGGAGTCGATCCCGCCCGACACCAGCGCCAGCACCCGGCCGGCCGAGCGTACGGGCAGTCCGCCCGGGCCCGGCCAGCGGTCGTGCAGCAGCAACACCTCGCCGTGTAGGGCGTGGAGCTCGACCCAGAGCTCGGGTGCGTCGAGGTCGACCGTGGCGCCGGTCTGCGCCCGGATCCGGTCGCCGAGCTCGATCGCCAGCTCCTGCGAGCGGAACGGCAGAGACTTGTCGACGCGCCGCACGCGCACGCCGAAGGTGCGGAACTCGCGGCCGGCCACGAACCGGTCGACCAGCGCCGTGATGCCCTCGCGCGTGGGGGGGCCCGACGTGGCCACGCTCGCATAGGCCACCCCGAACACGCGCGAGATACTGTCGGCCACCGCCGCGAGCTCGACCGAGTCGGGCAGCTCGAACAAGAGCCGCCCGAACAGCCGGCGCCCGCGCACCCGCCCCAGCGGCGCCAGCGCGCGCTCCAGATTCACGCGCAGGCAGTCCTCGAAGCGGGGCCGGTTCTTGCCCTTGAGCCCGATCTCCGCGTAGTGGACGACGATCTTCACGGCTGCGGATTCTAGCGCTGGCAGGAGGGGCAGAAGTGAGTCCCGCGCGCGCCCACCACGATGCGCCGGATGCGCGTGCCGCACTTCGCGCAGGGCTCGCCCTTGCGCGCGTAGACCCGGCGCTCGTCCTGATAGCTGCCGTCGGAGCCGTCGGGCGCCACGTAGTCGCTGATCGAGGAGCCGCCGGTCTCGATCGAGCGCAACAGGACCTTCTTCAGCGCCGCCACGAGCTTGCGGCACTCGGCGCGAGACACTCGGTTGGCGGCGCGGCGGGGCCGGATCCCGGCCAGGAACAGCGCCTCGTCGGCGTAGATGTTTCCGACCCCGGCGATCGGGTCCTGGGCGAGCAGCAGGTTCTTGATCGCCACCCGGCGCGTGCGCGCGGCCTCGTACAGCTCGTCGCCGGTGGCCGCGAGCGCGTCGACGCCCAGCTTCTCGAGCCGCGGGTCGCTCTGGCCGGCCTCGAGCAAGCGCACCTTCCCGAACTTCCGCACGTCGCGGAAGTAGAGCGCCGGCCCGCCGTCCTCGAACTCGACGCGCAGGTGTGTGTGGCGGTCGGGCACGAACGCGACCTGGGCCTCGGGAGTCAGCGAGGCGCGCGTGGCCGCGGACAGGAGCCGCACCGAGCTCGCGTGCTCGGCGAAGAGCTGGCCGGTCATGCCCAGGTGGAGCAGCAGGCGCCGGCCGTCGTCGAGCTCGGCCAGCAGGTACTTTCCGCGCCGCTCCAGCGCCTGCACCGTCCGGCCCGGCAGCTCGCGCTCGAGCCGCGCAGGCGGGGTCAGGAAGAAGTAGCTCTTGCGCGTGGTGTGGACCTTGGAGATGCGCCGCCCGACGAGGTACGGAGCGATGCGGCGGCGCGTGACTTCGACCTCGGGGAGCTCCGGCACGGCCACAGTCTAAACCAGCGCCGGGCAGCCTCCGCCGCTACGTTCAAGGCCATGCACATCACGCGCGACACGGTGCTGTACATCGCGAAGCTGGCGCGGCTGCAGCTCGCGGACCGGGAGGTCGAACGCATGCAGCGCGACCTCGACGCGCTGCTCGGCTACTTCGACAAGCTCGCGGCGCTCGACACCGCGGGCGTGCCGCCCACGACACACGTGCTCGACATCGCGACCCCGCTGCGCAGTGACCGGGTGGCCGGCGTGCTGCCGGTGTCCGAGGTCGTGCGCAACGCGCCCGAGCACACCGACTCGGCCATGGTGGTCCCGAAGGTGCTCGAGTGAACGAGGTCTGGAAGGCGGGACTGGCGCAGCTCGCGCTGCACGTGGAGAGCGGCGACGTGTCGTGCCGCGAGGTGGTCTCGGCCGCGCTCGAGCGCATCGCGCGGCTCGATCCGAAGATCGGCGCGTTCCTGCGTCTGCGGCCCGAGGCCGCGCTGGCCGAGGCCGAGGCCGCCGACGCCGCGCGCCGTGCCGGCCGCGCGCGCTCGCGCCTGCACGGCCTGCCGATCGCGGTGAAGGACATCTTTGCCAGCCGGGAGTTCGAGACCACCTGTGGCTCGCGCATCCTGTCCGGGTTCCGCGCGCCCTACGACGCCACGGTGCTCGAGAGACTGCGCGAGTCGGGCCTGGTGGTGGTCGGTTCGACCAACATGGACGAATTCGCCATGGGCTCGTCGACCGAGAACTCGGCGCTGGGCCGGACGCGCAACCCCTGGGACCTGGCGCGCATTCCCGGCGGCTCGTCGGGCGGCAGCGCAGCGGCGGTCGCGGCGCGGCTCGTGCCCGCGGCGCTGGGCACCGACACCGGCGGCTCGATCCGCCAGCCGGCGGCGCTCGAGGGCATCGTGGGCCTGAAGCCGACCTACGGCCGAGTGTCTCGCTACGGGCTGGTGGCGTTCGCGAGCTCGCTCGACCAGATCGGGCCACTCACTCGGAGCTGCGCCGACGCCGCGCTGCTCCTGGGCGCGATCGCCGGCCACGACCCGCGCGACGCCACGTCGTACCCCGCGCCCGCGCCGAACTTCGTGGCGGCGCTCAGCGGCGACGTCTCGGGCCTGCGCATCGGCCTGCCGCGCGGCTTCTTCGACGCGCCGGCCGCCGACGCCCAGACCATGGCGCGCGCGCGCGAGGCGCTCGAGACGCTGCAGTCACTCGGCGCGAAGACCGTCGAGGTCGAGCTGCCTCACAGCGCACACGGCATCGCCACCTACTATCTGATCTGCACGGCCGAAGCCTCGTCGAACCTGTCGCGCTACGACGGCGTGAAGTACGGCTTCCGTGCCGCCGGCGTCGAGTCACTCGAGGACATGTACGAGCGCACCCGCTCCGAGGGCTTCGGGGCCGAGGTGAAGCGCCGCATCCTGCTCGGCACCTACGTCTTGTCCGCGGGCTACTACGACGCCTACTACCGCAAGGCGCAGCAGGTGCGGACGCTGATCCGCCGCGACTTCGAGCGCGCGTTCGAGCTCTGCGACGTGGTCGCCACGCCCACCACGCCGGGCCCGGCCTGGAAGCTCGGGGAGCTGGTCGACGACCCGCTGCAGATGTATCTCGCCGACGTGTACACGGTGACCGCCAACCTGGCGGGCCTGCCTGCGCTCTCGCTGCCCTGCGGCTTCTCGGGCGCGCTGCCCGTCGGGCTGCAGCTGCTCGGGCGGCCGCTCGACGAGGCCACGGTGCTGCGCGTGGGCGACGCGTTCCAGCGCCACACCGACTTCCACGAGCGCGTCCCCCCCGGAGTGAGTCCATGAGGCGCTGGCTGCTCATCGCCGCGGCGCTGGTCGTGGTGCTGTTCGTGGCGGCGGGCGTGGCGCTGTACTTCTTCGACCCCGAGACGCTGCGCGGCCCGCTGCAGAAGCAGGCCAGCGCCGCGCTGGGCCGCGAGGTCACGCTGGGCAAGATCCAGCTCGCGATCTTCCCGCTGCCGGCAGTGCAGATCGACGACGTGCGCATCGCGGGCCCGAAGCCGAGCGATCCGCCGCTGGCGCAGATCGCCGCGCTGAGGCTGCGCGTGGCCGTGCTGCCGCTCTTGGCGAAGAAGGTGGTGCTGCGGGCGCTCGAGCTCGAGTCGCCGCGCATCGTGATCCCGTTCGACAAAGAGGGGAAGCCGATCCTGCCCGGCGCGCCGAAGACGGCCGAGGCCGAGAAGCCGCCCGCCGGCGGGAAGCCGGGCGAGAAAGCGGCGAAGCCCGCGAGTGAGTCCGCCGGGCTCGCGCTCGCGGTCGACCGGATCAAGGTGCACGACGCCGACGTGACGGCCGGGCCGTGGAAGGTCCAGCACGCGAACGTCGACGGGCACCTCTCGCTCGACGGCAGCGGCGCCTTCAAGTACTCGGCCGATCTCCCGGGGCTGGCCGCGCTGCAGCACGGCGAGGTCGAGCTCGCCAAGCTCACGAGCGCCGCGCCCCAGGTCGACGCGCGCGGCGAGTTCGCCGCCGCGCTGGCCGACGTGCGCAAGCGTTTCGCGTTGACCCAGGACGTGACCGGCATGGCCACGGGCGAGTATGCCGTGACCCTGGTCGGCAACGACGTGCGCGCGGCCAGCGCCAGCGTCGACGTGCCCGACCTTCTGCTGCGCAGCGGGAACCTGGTGGTCTCGGGTCCCGCTCGCGGTCACGCCGTGCTGGGCGAGAGCTACTCACTCGACCTCTCCGACGCGCGCGTGGAGCAGACCGGCGTGTTCGCCAAGCCCAAGCGCACCACCCTTTCGGTGACGGGCAAGCTCGGCAAGGAGGCGTCGCCCGCGGCTCTGCGCGAGGCGCTGGTGAAGATCGGGCAGAACGAGCTGCCGCTCACGCTCGACCTGGCCAAGAAGCCCATGGTGGTCCATCTCAGCAAGACCACGCTCGACCTGGCGAAGCTGCACGAGCTCCTGCCGCCCGACAAGCCGCCGCTCGGCGGGCGGGTCCAGATCCAGGGCTTCGACGTGCAGCTCCAGCCGCTGCGCGTGACCGGCAACGGCACGCTCGACGAGGTGGAGACCAAGCTGGCCAACGGGCCAGTCACGATCTCGGGCCCGCTGCGCGGGCGCGGTGAGTCGGTGGGCGTCGAGAACGCGACCGCGCTCGTCGGCGGGCAGAAGATCGGCATCAGCGCGAGCTACGCGCTCGAGAGCGGCACGGTCACCGCGGACTACGACATCGGCAAGGCCAATCTCGGCCAGCTCGTCGAGGCGCTCGCGGGCCGCAAGGAGCTCGACGGCACGCTCGACACGGGCGGTCACGTGGAGATGCGCTCCGCCGGTCTCTCGACCCTGGGCGGGAAGGGCAAGATCGCGATCCAGCCCGGCAAGATCCAGGGTTTTTCGCTGGTGAAGCAGGTCATGGGCTCACTCGCGGCGCTGCCGGCGCTGGCGCTGGCCGCCAAGGGCAAGGACATCTCGAAGTACGAGCAGGAGGAGTTCGAGCACCTGACCGCCGACTACACGATCGCGGACGGCCGGGTGCACACCGACAACCTCGAGCTCGCCTACCAGGACGCGACCGCCTATCTGAAGGGCTCGGTCGGGCTGGTCGACCGCGCGCTCGACCTCACCGGCAAGGTGGTGCTGACCAAGAAGGCCGACGCCGAGTTCGCGGGCCAGGGCCGCTCCAAGGAGCGGGTGATTCCGATCAGTCACATCGGCGGGACCTACGACTCACCGCGCGTGGAGCTCGACCAGAAGACGCTGGCCAGCCTGGCCTACGTGTACGTGGGCGACGACAAGGTGCGCAAGAAGCTCGACAAGGCGCTCGGCCCCGGCGGCGCCGACGCCGTGCAGGGCGTGCTCGACGGGCTGCTCGGCGGCGGCGGAAACAAGAAGAAGAAAGACCAGCAATGAGCTTCTTCACGGTCCGGCTCGACGGCGACGACGTCGTCCTGCTCGACCAGCGCCTCCTGCCCGAAGAGGAGCGCTATCTCCGGCTCTCGAGCGGCGAAGAGGTCGCGCGCGCGATCGAGGACATGGCCGTGCGCGGCGCGCCGGCGATCGGAGTCACTGCCGCGATGGGCGTGGCCGTGGAGCTGGGGCGCGCCGGGGCGCTCTTGTCGGCGGCGTTCGACCGCGTGGTGGCGCGGCTCTCGCGCACGCGCCCGACCGCGGTGAACCTGCGCTGGGCGCTCGAGCGCATGCGCGCCGAGCTGGCGCCGCTCCTGGCCGACGGCGCCGCGCCCGAAGCGGTGCGCGCCGCGGCGCGCGCGGCGGCGCAGCGCATCGCCGACGAGGACGTCGCGGCCTGCCGCGCGATCGGCGACGCCGGCGCGCGCCTGATGCCGCAGGGCGCGCGAGTCCTGACTCACTGCAACGCGGGCGCGCTCGCGACCGCCGGCTACGGCACGGCGCTGGGCGTGGTGCGCAGCGCCGCGCGCGAAGGCCGGCTCAAGCACGTGGTGGCGCAGGAGACGCGCCCGTTCCTCCAAGGCGCTCGACTCACCGCCTGGGAGCTGGCGCGCGACGGCATCCCGGTGCGGCTGATCACCGATTCGATGGGCGGCGCGCTGATGGCGCAGAAGGCCATCGACGTCGTGGTCGTCGGCGCCGACCGCATCGCCGCCAACGGCGACGTGGCCAACAAGATCGGGACCTACACGGCGGCGGTGCTCGCCGACGCGCACGGCATCCCGTTCTACGTGGCGGCGCCGTTCTCGAGCGTCGACCTGTCACTGGCGACCGGCGCCGAGATCCCGATCGAGGAACGCAGCGCGACGGAAGTGACCACGATCGCCGGCAAGCGCATCGCGCCGCCTGGGGTGGAGGCTCTCCACCCTGCTTTCGACGTCACACCGGCGGACTTTGTGACCGCGATCATCACCGAGCGGGGCGTGATCCGTCCGCCGTTTGCGGAGGGACTTGCGGCTCAACGAAGGCCGAGCGACGGCCGATGACTCCCGAGGACGCACCGACGCGTCCTGGCGGAGTATCTGTCGTTGGAAGTCCTGATCGTCGAGGATGATCGGGCGCTCGCCCGCACGATCGCGCGCGCGCTCGAGCAAGCCGGCTACAGCTGCCGGCAGGCGCACGACGGCAACGCCGCGCTCACCGAGACGGCGAAGGCCAAGCCCGACCTTCTGCTGATCGACCTTCTGTTGCCGAAGAAGGACGGCCAGGCAGTCATGGCCACCTTGCAGGCGTCCGACGGCACGCGGGGCATCCCGATCATCGCCATGAGCGGTGTGTTCCGCGGCACGTCGGCGATGAAGAGCGTGATGTCGGCGGGCGCGAAGGCCTTCATCGAGAAGCCGTTCGAGGCGCACGTCCTGATCGACCAGGTTTCCCGGCTGATCGGCAAGCCGACGCCGCCCGAGCTGGCCGCGCCGGCAGACACCATCGACCTCGCGAAGGAGCCGGCGATCGAGGTGCTGTGGAGCGCCATGCGCGCGAAGACCACCGGCGCCGTGCACTTCGAGGCGGGCAAGCGCAAGAAGGTGATCGTGCTCGAGAACGGCCAGCCGCTGGCCGTGCGCTCGAATCTGGCGCGCGAGTCACTGGGCCGGCGCCTGCTGGACGCCGGGCGCATCGACGAGCTGACCTTCAACGAGTCGATCCGCCGCTCCAAGGCGACGGGCAAGCGCCAGGGCGAGCTCCTGGTGCAGATGGGCGCGATCAGCGACGCGGCGCTGCGCGAGGTGCTCGAGGAGCAATCCGCCGACAAGCTCACCGACATCTTCTCCTGGACCGAGGGCCGCACCTGGACCCAGTCGGGCGTGCGCGCCGTGAGTCTCTCCACCGAGCTCCACGGCTGGACGCCGCGGCTCACGGTGCTGCGCGGCGTGGGCCGCGTGAGTCCCTCGATCATCGCCAAGCGCCTGCAGCCCTACGAGGGCTGCGAGGTCTCGCGCGAGCTGATGACGCTCGACGAGGGCGAGAACGCCGACGCGGTGAAGCTGCTGTGGGAGACGGTCGCCGAGCCCAAGCCGATCTCCGCGCTGATGCGCCACCACGCCTCGACGCTCTACGGCCTGTGGCTGATCGGCGCGCTCGCGGTGCACGTCGACGACGCCTCCACGCCGCGCACTCTGCCCGGCGTGGGCTCGGCGGGGGCTGCGCTCGCGCTCGAGGGCAAGCTGCGCGAGGCGCTCGCCCAGCACAAGTCACAGACTCACTTCGAGGTGCTGGGCGTCGCCGACGACGCCTCGCCGGACGACGTGCGCAAGGCCTTCATGAGCCTGGCCAAGACCTTCCACCCCGACAAGGTGAACCGCGTCGCGCCGCAGCTCGGCGAGATCGCGGCCAAGGTCTTCGCGCGCCTGTCCGAGGCGCACGACACGCTCGCGTCACCCGAGAAGAAGCAGATCTACCTGAACCAGCTCAAGCGCAGCCGCTCGGCGCAGGCCGACCGCGCCGAGGTCAACCGCATCCTCACCGCGGAGCAGCAGTTCCAGCGCGCCGAGGAGGCCGTGCGCCGGCGCGACTGGAACGGGGCGCTCGAGGCGCTGAAGTGGGCGCTCGAGCTCGACGCCACCGAGGGCGAGTTCTACGCGCTGCGTGGCTGGGTGCTGTACCTGCAGTCGCAGGACGGCGGCGACGGCAATCCCGAGCCCGCGCTCGACCAGATCAAGAAGGCGATCACGATCTCGCCGCAGTCGCCGGCGGGTTACTACTACCTCGGGCAGATCCGCAAGGGTTGCGGAGATCACGCGGAAGCGGAGAAAATGTTCCGCAAGACCACCGAGCTGCGCCCCGACCACATCGAGGCCAACCGCGAGCTCCGGCTGTATCAGATGCGCCGCGCCAAGGGCGACGAGACGGTCAGCGGGAGGCTCTTCGGAAGAAAGAAGAAGTAAGTGCCCGTCGAGAAGACCGAGCGCGTCTGGCACAACGGCAAGCTGATCGCCTGGGACGACGCCAACGTCCACATCCTGACTCACACGCTGCACTACGGCCTGGGCGTGTTCGAGGGCATCCGCTGCTACCGCGCCGACGACGGCGCGGGCAACGTGTTCCGGCTCAAGGAGCACGTGGAGCGCCTGTTCGGCTCGGCGCGCATCGTCGAGATCGGCATGACCTACAAGCGCGCCGAGATCGAGGCCGCGATCCTCGACACGCTGCGCGCGAACCGCATGGCCGAGGGCTACATCCGCCCGCTCGTGTATCTGGGCGCGGGCGCGATGGGGCTCCTGCCCAAGGACAACCCGACCCAGGTCGCGATCATCGTGTGGCCGTGGGGCGCCTATCTGGGCGACGAGGGCCTGGAACGCGGCATCCGCGCCAAGGTCTCGTCCTACACGCGCCACCACCCCAACGTGTCGCTCACCAAGTCGAAGACCTGCGGCGACTACGTGAACTCGATCCTGGCCAAGCGCGAAGTGACTCGCATGGGCTACGACGAGGCGGTCATGCTCGACACGTCGGGCCTGGTCGCCGAGTGCAGCGGCGAGAACATCTTCATCGTGCGCCGAGGCGTGCTGAAGACGCCCCCGCTGGTGTCGGTGCTGGAAGGCATCACGCGCGACTCGGTGATCCGCATCGCGCGCGACAAGGGCATCGAGGTGGTCGAGCAGTCGATCACGCGCGACGAGGTCTACACCGCCGACGAGATGTTCCTGACCGGCACCGCCGCGGAGATCACGCCCGTGCGCGAGCTCGACGACCGCACGATCGGCGCCGGCTCACGCGGGCCGATCACCAAGACCATCCAGAGCACGTTCTTCGACGCGGTGAAGGGCCGGGACCGGAAGTACGAGAGCTGGCTGACCCGGGTCTAGTTGACTTCGCTCGGCTGCGCCTCGCTGCGCGGCCCTGACCTAGCCGATCGCGTAGCCGAAGATCTCGTCCATCACGCGGTCGCGCTGCGAGTCGGTGAGTGACTCGTCGGCCGGCAGCAACAGCCCCGTGGCGCGCGCGTGCTCGGCGGCGGGCAGGCTCGCGAGCTCGCGCTCGCCGAGCGGGAGCCGCAGCCGGCGCGTCTCGATGCCGGCTTCGGCCAGGAGCTTCCCGAGGTCGTCCGCGGCCGCGCGCGCGAAGCGCGTGAGCCGCAGCAGGTAGCCCGAGTAGGTCGAGAGCGCGTCTTCCGGCGTGGGCGGCACGCGGAAGGCGTCGTAGCGCGAGAACTCGCTGGAGTACGCGCTGGCGCTGCGGCGGCGCGCGGCCAGGCGGTCCTCCCAGCGCTCGAGCGCCTCGAGCCCCAGGCGTGCGAGACCGTCCGGGGCGCGCTCGGACGCGACCGCGGACTCGAGGTCCTTGGCCAGAGACTCGGGCGCGGTCACGAGCGCGAGCTCGAAGCCGGGCGCGTGGCAGCCCAGCGGCACGCGGAACACGGCGCTGCACGGGCTGCGGCCCAGGCGCGAGCTGCCGAAGCGCGCTCCCAGGCTCTCGCAGCCGTCCTCGATCACCTCGAGCCGGCGCTCCTCGGCCAGCGCGTACAGCGCGTCGAGCTCGGCGGGCTGGCCGAGCGGGTGCGAGATCAAAAGACCCCGCGTGCGCGGCCCGATCGCCGCCGCCGCGGAGGCCGCCGCCAGAGTGAGTCGCTCCGGGTGCACGTCGGCGTACACCGGCTGGAGCTCGCAGGCGCGCAGCGCGTCGACCAGCGCCGCCGAGGCCACACCGGGCACGACCACCTCGTCGCCCTTGTCGAGCCGCACGCCGCGCAGCAGCGCCCGGAAGCCGGCGCGCGGCGTCTCGAGCGCGAACACCCGCTCCGCGCCGAGATACTCGGCCGCGCGCCGCTCGAGCGCATCGCAGGCAGACCCAGCCGGGCCGCGCACCGACAGCGCCGCGAGGCCCGCGCCTGCTTCGGCCGGAGCCTCGAACGGGATGGCGAACGCGCGCTCGACGCGCGGCTGCGCGTGGCGATCGAGAAACTCTTCCAGGCACAGACTCAGCTCTTCGAGCATGGCGAGATACAGATCGCCCGGATCCAGCTCCGCGGTCTGCGGCGGAAGCTGGCGGCGCAGGAGCTCCTGGCCGCGCTGGCGCAGGCACACCGCGGGCTTGCCGCCCGCCAGCGAGTCGGAGAGCTCGACCAGCCCCAGCCGGCAGTTGCCGCCGATCGAGAGCGGAATCTCGGTGTGCACGCCGAGCGCGATCGCGAGCTCGGGCCGGATCCGGTCCTCGAGCCAGCGCACGACTTCCTCGCCCAGCTTGTGACCGCTGCGCGCGGGAATGCCCGCGCGGTCGCACAGCTCGAGTATCTCGGGGCAGAAGTCGCGTTCGCCTCCGCCCTCCACGCCGATGAACGCGACCACCCGCTCGCCGCGCTCGAGCAGCCGCTCGAGCACACTCACTGCGCGGTAGGTTCCGCCGATCACGAGGATTCTCGGTCCGTTGCGCCCCATGACTGCCTCGGGCTGAGCCGTGAGCAAGCGCCATGCCGGCCGCAGGCCTGCGACAGATGCGAGCACGAGTGCCCAAGCTCGCCCCGCAGCGTGGGTAGGGTGCCCACGCGGTCCTCGGACGTGCTGTCTGAATTCCGTCAGCACCGTCAAATCCGCGTAGGCGCGAGCGCGGAGGGGCGTGCTAGGGTCTTCGCCCGTGAGCCAAACCACCCCGCGAAACGCCACGCGCGCCGTCCGCGCCGGTCCGGTCCAAATCGGCGGCGGCGCTGCGATTTCCGTCCAGAGCATGTGCGCCACCCACACCCAGGAGGTGGAGCGCACGGTCGAGCAGGTCGAGCGCCTGGCCAAGTCCGGCGCGGCGCTGGTGCGCGTCGCCGTCGACAGCAAGGCCGACGCCGAGGCGCTGGCCGAGATCCACCAGCGCACGTCCGTTCCGATCGTGGTCGACTTACAGGAGCACTACCGGCTCGCGCCGCTGGTCGCTCCGCACGTGGCGAAGCTCCGCTACAACCCGGGTCACCTCCACCACCACGAGCGCGACAAGAAGATGCGCGACAAGGTCAAGTGGATCGCCGACGTCGCGGGTCGAGCCGGCTGCGCGCTGCGCGTGGGCGTGAACTGCGGCTCGGTGGCGCCCGAGTACGCCGAGCGCTTCCCGAATGACTCGATCGACGCGATCGTCGCCTGCGCCGTGGATCACTGCGGCATGCTCGACGAGCTCGGCTTCCACAACTTCGTGGTGTCGATCAAGGACTCGGACCCCGCGAACGTGATCGCCGCCAACGAACGCTTCGCGCACGAGCGGCCCGACGTGCCGATCCACCTGGGAGTCACTGAGGCGGGCATGCTGCCCAACGGCGAGATCAAGACGCGCATCGCCTTCGAGCAGCTGATCGCGCGCGGCATCGGCGACACCATCCGCGTGTCACTCACGCTGCCCAACGACCGCAAGCACGAAGAGGTCGTGATCGGCCACAAGATCCTGGCCGACATCGCCGAAGGCCGCTTCCGCTCCGTGCCCGTGCTGCAGGGCCTCAACATCATCTCGTGCCCGTCGTGCTCGCGCGTCGAGAACGAGGCGTTCGTGGACCTGGCCGAGAGGGTGCGCGAGATGACCGCCTACGCCGCGAGTCACGACGTCACCATCGCGGTCATGGGCTGCCGCGTGAACGGCCCGGGCGAGACGGACGACGCGGACCTCGGCCTGTGGTGCGGCCCGCGCCACGTGAACATGAAGCGGGGCGGCGAGAAGGTCGGCTCGTTCGGCTACGACGAGGTGCTCGTGCGCCTGCGCCAGGAGCTCGACGACGTGATCGCGAAGAAGGCGGCGCGCGCATGAGGATGCTGCACACGATGCTGCGCGTGGGCGACCTGGAGCGCTCGCTCGCGTTCTACACCGGGCCGCTCGGCATGAAGCTCCTGCGCCGCACCGACTTCCCGGGCGGCCGCTTCACGCTGGCGTTCGTGGGCTACGGCGACGAGTCGGATCACACCGTGCTCGAGCTGACCCACAACTGGGACACAAAGAGCTACGACCTGGGCGCGGGCTACGGGCACATCGCCCTGGGCGTGCCCGACGTGTACGCGACCTGCGCACAGCTGAAGGAGCAGGGCGTCAAGGTGACTCGCGAGCCCGGCCCGATGAAGCACGGCACCACCGTGATCGCGTTCATCGAGGACCCGGACGGCTACAAGGTCGAGCTGATCCAGGGCCGCTAGGTCTTATTGACTTCGCTCGCCTGCGGCTCGCTGCGCGCGGCTGCCCGATGATCGCGCGGGCACCCGACCCGCGCTCCGGCGCTTGCCCGGCCCGCCGCGGGCGGCCGCGGACGGGCCGGAGCTCGTGGTGCGTCGGGATTCGAGAAGACCGGGTCCCGCTGACTTCGCTCGCCTGCCGCTCACGAAGTCGATTTGTCAGGCCAGCTCGAAGCGGCCCGTGCTCGCGCTCCGGTAGGCGGCGTGCAGCCAGGCGAGTGACTGCGCGCCCGGGTCGACGCGGTGCTCGCTGCTGCGCCGCTCGCGCAGGAACTCGCGTAGCACGGCCACGCGTGCGGCGTGCGGATCGTGCGCGCCCGCCAGCACGCTGCGGCTGCCGTCTTCGCGCACGAGCGAGGTCTGCGCCCAGCCGACCGAGATCTCGCCGCGGTCGCCGATGCAGCGCGCGATCGGCCGCGCCGCCGACGGGTTCCAGGACAGCGTGAGGCTGGCGAACAGGCCCGCGCCGTGGTCGGTCTCGACGCGCACCTCGTCCTCGACCTCGCCGCCCTGCGCCGAGGCGCTGTGCGTCATGTGGATGCGGCGCAGCGGGCCCGCGAGTGTCTCTGCGATCTCGAGCGCGTCGCCGCCCAGCTCGAGCCACACGCCGCCGCCCGACAGCGCGGGGTCGCCGCGCCAGCCGGCGCGCGCATCGCGCTTCTCGCCCAGCGACACCTCGAGCGCGCACAGCCGGCCGATCTCACCTTCGCGGATGCGCTCGGCCGCGCGCGCCACGCCCGGGTCGGCGCGGAAGCGGCCGATCGTGAGCGCCACCCGGTCGATGCGCTCGGCGAGCTCGGCGATCCGGTCGGCGTGGTCGGGCACGGTGGCGAGCGGCGGCTCGATCAGCACGTCCACGCCCGCGCGCAGCAGGGGCTCGGCGGTCTCGAGCCGGACCGCGGGCGGGGTGCACAGGATCGCGACGTCGGTCGCGCGGCCGTCCGCGAGCAGCTCCGCCACGCTCTCGAACGTGCGCAGGCCGCGCGCCGCGAGCGGCGCGCGCTGCACCGGGTCCGGATCGACGCACGCCGCGAGCTCGAGCTCGGGCAGCTCGGTCAGGGTGGCGAGCCAGTCACGCGCCGCGGCGCCATGGCCGACCAGCGCGAGTGTCTTGAGCGAAACGGCCGACATCTGGGGGGTGACTCGGGTGCTTCAGCTGCAGGCGGCGACGGCGGCGGCCGTCTCGCGGGCCAGGGTGACTTCGGTGTCCCAGCCGACCGGCCGCGGGTAGGCCTGTGCCGAGGTGCACAGGAACACGCGCGTGTTGGAGAGGCGGGTCGGGAGGGTGCGCCGCAGGTTGCCGACCAGCGTGATCGGCTCCGCGGCGTCGTTGTGGGACACGTGCACGGCCTCGACGTCGCGGGCGTCGAAGCCGGGGAACCAGGTGCGCAGGCTGTCGAGCGCCTGCTTGCGCACGACGTCGTCCGGCAGCTTGAACGCGTCGGTGTGCGGGCCGCACTCGTTCCGCACGTACAAGAGGTGCCGCCCGCCGAGTGACTCCGACGGCACCACGTGCGTGGCCTCGACCGTGCGCTGGAACGGCAGGTCGCGGTCCATGAACGCGGTCTGGTAGTACTCGCCCAGCCGGCGCTGCAGGATCACGAGCGCAGTGACTCGGCCCTGGTAGGGCACGTCCAGGCTCGGCAGCTCGCGCGCCAGCTGGCCGCCCGCGAGCTTCGCCAGCTCGCCCGGGGGCAGCGTGGCCACCACCGCGTCGACGCGCCGCTCCGCGCCGTCGACCTCGACCAGCGCGTGCGTGCCGCCCGTCTCGACGCCCGAGACCTCGGCGTGCAGCCGCACCTCGCCGCCGCGCGCCTCGATCGCACGCCGCAGACGCTCGCCCAGCCAGCCGATGCCGCCCCGCAGATAGCCGAATACCTCGCGGCGCCCGGCCTGGTAGGCGTTGAGCTGGCGCCAGACCCAGTACGCGGGGATCTCCTCGGCGTAGGCGCCGAAGCGCACCTCGAGGAACGGCCGCCACCAGTTCTCGTAGACGCGCTTGCCGAACACCGAGCTCAGCCAGTCGCCCGCGGGCACCGCGTGCAGGTTCAGCGCGTAGCGCTTGAACTGGGTGGCGTAGGCCAGGCCGATGCCCGCGCGCAGCCAGTCCATGCTCGGCAGGCCCATCAAGCCCGCGGTGCGCAGCAGGTCACTCGCCGAGCTCACCGGGTAGAAGACGCCGTCCTTCGAGATCGCCGAGCGCGTCGGCCGCCACGCCACGCGGCCCAGGCCGCCGAGATCCGCGAGCAGCCCGCACAGCGCCGTGTCACTGTTGCGCAGCGGATTCGAGAATCGGTCGATGCGCAGTCCCTCGTGCACAATCGGCGAGCCGAGCTGGCCGAGCGCTCCCGAGGGCTCGAGCACGAGCGGAGTGTGCCCGTTGCGCGCGAGATAGTACGCGCACGCGAGCCCCGCGACTCCACCGCCCAGAACCGCGACCCTCATCCTGCCACTCCCGCACCCAGCCAATCGCAACGCCGCTCGAACACTGCTTGGAGCTCCCGACACCGCCGTGTGTGACTCGGCTCACGCAAGTGCGATGCCAGCGCTCTCGGGGCGCCGTGCTCCGGGGGTTGGGGTGTCAGCCAGATCGCGGACATCACCCGGCCACCTGCCAATCCGCGTATCCGAGCTCCAAGGCGCTTGCGATCGTACAGGAAATTTCCGTGCGAGTGGACTGAAAACCCCCACAGATCGAGGGATCCGCCGCGGAATTTGCGTGCAGGAGTGATGTCGGGGTCGTGAGCACCCGGCACACCTCTGCGACACGCAATCTGAGTAGTTCGCTACTCACTCGTGGTGGCGCGGTGAGCCACACGCAACCGCTGACCGGAACCGTGCGTTCGGACTGGGAAACCCGGCGTCGCTGCCGGCGCCGCGCGGACGGCGCGGGAGCTGCGGGGATAGACTGCGCCGCGAGGAGGATCCGATGCCCGTTGCGCTTCCCGCCGTGAGCCTGGCCGCCGTTCCTGGACGCCGCAGGGCCACGCTCGAGCTCGCCCGTGAGATCGAGCGCCGCGGCTTTAGTGGCATCTACTGCCCGAGCTTCGGCGACGGCGTGGGTCTCTGCGAGGCACTCGCGCTCGCAACCGAGCGGATTTCCTTCGGAACCAGCATCGCGAACATCTATCTCCGCCACGTCGTGGACTACGCGCAGACGGCGTCCCTGATCCACGAGCTCTCGGGCGGGCGCTTCGCGTTCGGCGTGGGCGTATCTCACGGCCCGGCGCTAGACCGGCTGTCCGTGAAGGCCGGGCCGCCTCTGCGCGACATGCGCGCGTTCGTGGCCGGGCTGCGCGGGGCGCCGCGCACGGGCGAACTCCCGCCGATCGTCCTCGCCACGCTACGCAAGAAGATGATCGCGCTCGCTGCAGAGGTCGCCGACGGGATCGTGTTCGCAAATGCGGCACGGTCGCACATGAACGAGTCACTCGCGGTCCTTTCGCCCGCGAAGGCCGGTGACCCGAAGTTCTTCGTGGGCAACATGATCCCCACGTGCATCTCCGACGACGAGCGGGCCGCTGCCGCGGTCAACCGGAAGACCCTGATCGGCTACGTGTCACTTCCGAACTACCGCAACTACTGGCGCGAGGCCGGATACCAGGAAGAGATGGACGCGATCGAGAAGGCGATCACGGCCAAGGCGTTCGACGACGTGCCGAAGCTGATGAGTGACCGCTGGCTGTCCGACGTCACGCTCTACGGCTCCGAGCGCCGCGTGCGCGAAGGGCTCGAGGCCTGGTACGAGGCCGGCGTGCGCACGCCGATCCTGGTGCCGTCGTCTACGGCGGGCAATCAGCTGAAGGCATTCGAAGAGCTCTTCGCCTGTTTGTCCTGATTGACTACGTTCGCCTTCGGCTCACTGCGCGCGCCTGACTTGTGATCGCATGGGCACCCTACCCATGCTCCGGCGCTTGCGGCCCTCGCTCAGGGCGGCCTTCGCTCGGCCTCGCAGTGACGATCCGCCAGCTCGAGAAGACTGCTCGCGCCTGACTTGTGATCGCATGGGCACCTCACCCTACCCATGCTCCGGCGCTTGCGGGCCTCGCTCAGGGCGGCCTTCGCTCGGCCGCTAGCTCGAGAAGACCGGGGGTCAGTGACCCTTGCGCTGGAGGCCCTGGACGGACAGGAAGTCCTGGGTCTCTTCGCCGGCGGGGGGCTCGCTGGCCAGGAGATAGGACTCTCTGCGCCAGCCGCCGCCCTCGCCCGCCACGGTGAAGCTCTGCGCGACGGGCACCATCGTGCCGTAGCTCGAGCTGCCGTCCGTGCCGTTGCCCTGCCACTGCGCGGCCTTGCGGTCGTCGGCGCTGAAGCGGCTGGCGAAGATCCCGACCTCGTAGACGGCGGTGTTCGAGCGGCGAGACACCCAGTAGAGCGGCTGCAGGGTGAGCGCGTCGACCCACAGCGAGATGCCCGCCACCACGCCGTCGGGCGCCTTGCGCTTGCCCTCGAGCACCAGCGCGCGGCGCAGGTCCCAGCGGTCGCTCGCGAGTGACAGGCCGCTCGGGCCGAAGTTCCGCGACGGGTCGGGCGGGTAGCCCGCGGCGCGCACGTTGGCGGGCGCGAGCACGTCGCGCAGACCGCCGAAGCTCCACTCGTAGGCGTTGGGCCGGATCACCAGGCCCACGAAGCCCTTGCGCAGCGGCTCGGTGGCGGCGATCGCCGGGTTGCCCACGTCGGCGGTCTGGCCGTCGGGCATGCTCATGCCGATGTTTCCGACGGAGCGCGCGCGCGTGAAGCTCGGCACGTACACGCCCTCGGCGTTCTGCGGCGGCGCGCGCCGCACTTTGCGCTCGTCGGGGAGATACACGAAGACCTCGTCGCTGGTCTTCCAGTCCGCCTCGACCGCGGTCGGCTGGAACTGCCGCCAGGCCAGGCCGCGCGCGGTCTCGGGTGACTCGAAGGTGCCGCCCGCCGCGAAGCGCTCCTTGCGGTCGCCGGCGTCGATCCCCGGCACGCCCTGCAGCGGCAGGAAGAAGAAGCGCCCGGTGTACTGCTCCAGGTCGTGGCCGTTCTTGGTGATCTGAGTGACTCGGAACGGTCCGCGGTAGCCCGCCGCCTGGTAGCGGTAGCGGTAGTCCCAGGCCACGCGCTGCGCGAAGTCCGGCGCGGACACGTCGAGTGACTCGAGGCCGAACGGCAGGCCCGAGCCCGAGTAACCGGTCAGGTTGCCCGAGCCGTCGAGCCCGGCCTTGCCCGCGCCCGCGGCCGTCGCGTCGGAGAAATATGCCGGCGCGGGATAGCGCCGGTAGCAGGGCCCGATCTCGAGCTCCATGCCCTCGAAGAAGAACTGCTCGCGCCGCTGCCACACCTCGTCGGGCAGCCAGCCCTGGAGACGCGGGATGTTCTTGATCTCGAGTCTCTCGCCCGGGTGGAACGCGCCGGGCACGACGTCGGAGGGCGGCGGCGAGCCCTCCTTGCCCCACTGGATCGGCCGGGGCGCGCAGCTCCCCTCGGGCGGCACGTCGATTCCGCCGGCCGCGGCGGCCCAAGGTACAAAGCACACGAGAAACAGGCCTGTCGTCCGAGCCAGCGATCTTCTAATCACTTCCCAATGCCTCGCGATGAAGTGGCCGCCGCCATGCAAACGGGTCGCCCGCTGCGCCTGCATCTGCGCGACGGCGAGGTGGTGGTGGCTCGCATTCTCGACTTCGACGCCGAAGCGCTGCGCTTCGCTCCAATCCAATCGTCGCGGCCGGAGCGCTACGCCGTGTGCGACTCGACGGGCTTCGTGGTGCGTTTCGCCGACCTCGAGCGAGCCGTGTTGCTTTCCCATCCTCGGCCGCCCAGGAAGGGTCAGACGCGGCCGCGCAGGTGACCCAGGGTCGCCTCGTGCAGGAGGCCGTTGCTGGAGACCAGGCTGCCCGCGTAGATCGAGCGCTCGCCGCTGAGTGCGGTCGCGCGTCCGCCGGCCTCCTCGACCACCACCTGGAGCGCCGCGATGTCCCACGGCTGGACGATCGGATCGACCGCGATCTCAGCCGCGCCCGCCGCCACGAGACAGTGCTGCCAGAAGTCACCGAAGCCGCGCTGCCGGTGAGTCACTCGTGCGAGCTCGACCAGGCCCGGCGGCGTGCGCACGCCCTCGTAGCCGCCGATGCTGCCGTGCAGGAGCTG
>DATKAO010000242.1 GCA_035498015.1 Myxococcota bacterium | reverse complement strand
CTCGGCACCTCGACGATCGGGTCCTTGCGGATCGACTCCATGAGCTCGTCGGTCATCTCCTCGGTGAGCTCGCCGCGCACGTCGCCGCGGCGCGCGGAGCTCATCATCTGCCGCGCGATGATCTTGTAGGACTCCGGATCGCCCGTCTTGGTGCGGAAGCCGAGCTCCTGGAAGGCGCGCACCATGGCCGACTCGTTCTCGGTCATCATCGAGAACATCAGCTCGAACAGACCCAGGCCGAAGCCCTTCGGCAGCTGCTTGGCGAGCCCGAAGTCCAGGATCACGAAACGCGGGCCGGGCTGCACCAGCACGTTGCCCGGGTGCGGGTCGGCGTGGAAGAAGCCGAGCCCCATGATCATCTGGTTCCACAGCGAAGTGAGTCCCTGCACGACCTCGAGCGGGTCGATGCCCGCGGCCTCGAGCCCGGCGCGGTCGTTGGCCTTGATGCCCGACACGAGCTGCATGGTGATCACGCGCCGGCTCGAGTGCGCGTAGTCGATCTCGGGCACGATCACCTGCGGGTCTTTCGCGAACAGCGCGCGGATGCGCTCGGCGTTCGCGGTCTCGCGCCGGAAGTCGAGCTCGAGCGCCAGGTGAGTCTGCAGCTCGTCGAGCAGCGGCAGGAGCGCGAGCGGCTGCGGGTCGAAGCGCTCGTACAGGATGCAGATGCGGCGCAGCGCCGCGAGATCAGTGCGCACGATCTGGTCGATGTCGGGGTACTGCACCTTGACCGCGACCTCGCGCCCGTCGTGGAGCCGCGCGCGGTGCACCTGCGCCAGCGACGCCGACGCGAGCGGCGTGGGCTCGAAGGACGAGAACACGGCGTCGAGGGGCTTGCCGAGCTCGGCCTCGACCACGGCGCGAATCACTTCGAACGCGCGCGGCGGCACGCGGTCCTGCGCGCGCTGCAGCGTGCGCACGTACTCGGGCGGGAACACATCGGAGCGCGTGCCCACCACCTGACACACCTTGAGCAACAGGCCGCGCAGGCGCGTCGCGGTGCGGTAGATCTGGTCGGCGTTGCGCTGGTGGATGCGCGAGAAGTCGCGCTGCGCGGGGTCGCGGCCGAGCAGGCGATCCCACCAGGTGGGGATCTTCTCGCGCAGCCAGACGCACAGCGCCGTCCAGCCGATGCGCGCCGCGCGCAGCGTGCGGGCTCTGCGCATCAAGGCTGCAACAGCTCGAGCCGTTCGTCGTCGCGCGCGGGGAAGGTCCAGCCCGAGTCGAGTGACTCGAAGCGGCTGGCCAGCGCCGCCGCGCGCGGCGTGTCTTCGAGCGCAAGCCGGATCGCCCCTTGCACGTCGGCGCGCTCGCGCACGGGACGCGTGGTGGCCATCTGGCGCAGCTGCACCTGCAGGATGCCGTCGACCACGCGCTGGCCGGGCAGCTGGCCCTTGCCGTCGTGCGTGCGCAGCGTGCGCGCGCGCAGCTCGGAGAGCGCGCTGCGGAGATACTCCACGTGCGGCTTCTCGTCGGCCTGGATGTGCGCCACCAGCGCCGGCGCGCCGACCGGATCGGCCGAGACTTCCGGGTCCCCGAGCAGCCGCTTGGCCCACTCGAACACGTCTTCGGCGAAGATCTCGACCACCATCACGTTGGCCATGAAGGTGATCGCGTCCTCGAGCCGGTGAGACAGCTCGGGGAACAGCCGCCGCCGCTCGCCGCGCCCGCCGCCCATCATCATGGCCAGCAGCACGTCGTCGGGGATCTCGGGCTTGGCGAGGCCGAGGTCGCGCGCGGCCTCCCACATCTGCTTGTGACCGCCCTCGTCGCGCCAGCCGGCCTCGTCGCGCGCGTGCGCCTCGAACAGACCGCCGCCCAGGTGCGCGAGCGCCGTGCCGCCGATGTCCTCGACGACCTCGCGGCGCAGGTCGGGCAGGCTGAGCTCGCGGATGCGCGCGCCGAAGCCCTCGACGATCGAGATCAGAGTGAGCGAGCGCGTGACCGGGTCGCGCACGCCCTCCTGCATCAGGAGCTTGGCCTGCGGATAGTTCGGATAGTGCGGCGGGACGAAAGTCTTCGGCACGTCCACGAGTCTGTGACCCTCGGCACGCAGCCGCGCCTGCCAGGCCTCGATCGCGGGCACGCGATTCGCGGTGCGCGGCGACACGTACGCGCCGCTCGCGAAGCCGCCGTGGCAGCGCACGCCGCCGGCGATGAGCGGCTCGTCATACGGGGAATTCGCCAGGAGCTCCTCGCGGGTCCAGTCGAGCTTGGTCATTGCCCACAGTGTACGATCGCGGCATGCGGAATGCCCTATGGGCCCTTCTCTGCCTCGCGTCTCTCGTTGCCGCGCACAGCCGGGCCGCCGATCCGAGCTTCGACGTCGTCACCAGCGACACCGACAACCCCTCGTACCTCGCGGACCCGAACGACGGGACCGGCCGGCTGTTCATCACCGAGCTCGGCGGTCACGTGCGGATCCTGCAGAACGGGACCCTGCAGGCGCAGGACGCCGCCTTCCTCGACGTCTCGGGATCGGTCGCCTTCGGCGGCGCGGGCGAGGGCGGCATGCACTCCATGGCCTTCGACCCGAACTTCGCGTCGAATCACTTCGTGTACGTGGAGTACACGGTCCAGGGCGACGGCGGATCGCCGCTGAAGACACGCATCGAGCGCTACACGGTCGACCCGAACGACCCCGACCACGCCGACATGGCCAGCGTCCACACCGTGCTCGTCCAGGAGTCACCCGTGGGCTCGGACTTCTCGAATCACAAGGGCGGTCAGCTCCAGTTTGGGCCCGACGGCTTCCTGTATTTCGCCTTCGGCGACGGCGGCAGCGGCGACGACCCGGGCTGCCGCTCGCAGACGCGCAACCTGCTGTTCGGGAAGATGCTGCGCATCGATCCCAACGGAGCCGACCTCGACCCCAACGACCCGGACCGCAACTACGCCATTCCCATGAGCAACCCCTTCCGCAACGACCCGAACTACGCGCCCGAGATCTGGGATCTGGGTCTGCGCAACCCCTACCGCTTCTCGTTCGATCGCGAGACCGGCGAGCTCTGGATCGGCGACGTCGGCCAGAGCACGCGCGAAGAGGTCGACATGGAGTCCAGGTTCAACGACGGCGGCGGCGGAAGGAACTACGGCTGGAAGGTGTTCGAGGGCACGACGTGTCACTTCCCCGATCCGCAGGGCGCGGGAAACTGCCCCGCGTATGTCGGTGACTGCAATGCGGCCGGCTACACGATGCCCGTGAACGACTACGGGCGCGGGGTCGGCAGCACCATCATCGGCGGCTTCGTCTACCGGGGCGCCTCGACGGCCTGGCAGGGCAAGTACATCTTCGCCGACTACGGCAGCAGCACGATCTTCTCACTCACCCCGAACGGCAGCGGCGGCTTCACGCGCGACACGATCCCCGCGCCCAACGTCCACAACGCGATCTCGTTCGGCGAGGACCACACGGGCGAGCTCTACGTGCTCGCGGGCAACGTGTACAAGATCAGCTTCCCGCCGGGTATCTCGTTCACCAAGCAGCAGCAGGCCTGCGTGCGCAAGCTGAATGCGGGCTATGCCGCGCTGGCCGACGCGCGTTCCGCGCAGATCCGCACCTGCATCGACCGCTTCGCGAGCGGGAAGCTCGGCGGGAACAGCATCGACCAGTGCATCGACGCGCCGAGCCCCAAGCTCGAAAAGCTCGCCGCGAAGAACGGCCAGACCGAGACCGACCAGTGCACCGAGCCATTGCCGCCGTTCGGCGTGGGTGGCTCGGCTGCGGGCAACGAGGCGGCACTCGAGGCCGACGTAGCGACTCTGATCGTGGACACGGTCACCGAGACACCCGACGACGACGTGATCCTGAAGGCGAGTGACAAGACCGGCGCCGCCTGCCAGAAGTCGGTGATCAAGACGCTGGCGTCGTGCACGAAGGCGCACCGCAGCGAGTTCCTGCGCTGCAAGAACGCGGGGCTGAAGGACGGCACCTTCGCCGACGCCGGAGGCCTGGCCGACTGTCTCTTCCAGGACCCCAAGTCGCGCGTAGAGAAGGCGTGCGGGAGCAAGCTCGCCTCGGCGATCGACAAGTCCTGCGTGCGCAAGGCGGTCGACCTGTCGACCGC